>CAZTOM010000105.1:2568-5253 GCA_964615555.1 uncultured Actinomycetaceae bacterium | reverse complement strand
CCGTCCGGCACGTTCGGCCGTGTCGAAGCCGCGTCCGTCGTCCACGACGTCGAGCCTCACCTCGTCCCCGGACCTCACCAGGTCCAGGGCCAGGCGGGTGGCACCCGAGTGCTGGCGCACGTTGGCGAGCGCTCCCTGGGCGGCGTGGAGGAGGGCCACCTCTGTGGGTGTGGACAGGCGCGGCAGCTGGGGGTCCACGCGCACCGAGGCGTTCGCGCCGATGGCGCGCGCCGTCTCCTCAGCGAGCCGGCCGAGCGGTTCGGCGAGCCCGCCCGCGCCGGGGTTCTCCGGGGCGAGGGCGTAGACCACGCGTCGGGCGTCGGCGAGGTTCGTGGCGGCCGATGCCTCGATCTCGGCCAGCATCTCGCGGATCCGGGCCACCTCCGGCTCCCGGGCGGCGGCGCGGGCGAGCAGGACCACGGAGGAGAAGCCCTGGGCGAGGGTGTCGTGGATGTCGTGGGCGAGTCGGGTCCTCTCGGCCAACATGCCGGCCTCCCGCTGGAGGCGAGCGGTCTCGTGCTGGGCGTCCACGAGCTCCTCCATGAGGCGGCGGTTCTCCTCCGTCTCGTGCTCCAGCATCATCACGCCCCGGGCGATCCCGATCGCCACGAGCGCGCCCGTCACGGGCCCCAGCACGGAGCCGATGGTGTGGCCCCCGGCCATCACGAGCACGGTCACGCTCGTGGCCACGGTGACCGCGGCAAGCAGCAGCGCGGCAAGGAGCGGCAGCGTGGCGGCGGCCACCATCCACAGGGGGAAGGCCACCCAGAGGAACTCCGGGGCGTTCCACATGAGTACCAGCAGGATCACGAACATCGCCCCCACCCAGGCCGCCCGGCCTGCCGGGGTGAGGCGGCGGTGGAAGGCCATCCCAGCGGCGAACACCGCCAGGAGTGCCACGGCGAGCACGTAGACGGGTGCGCCCGCTCCACGGGAGGCGGCGAGCGCCGTCGCGATCAGGAGGAGGCCCGCGAAGAGCACGGACTGCCCCACGCGCAGCCACCAGGAGGCGGTCCCGGGGCGTGCAGGGGGCAGGTGTGCCGGGGTGGCGGGTCTCACCGCTCCACGGTAGCGGGCGTGGGTGCCGGCGCGGCCACGGTGGCGGAATCGGCGTCGCGGACGGCGCGGCGGAGCTGGAGGAAGTAGTAGACCAGCACGCCCGTGATGATCATGTGGCCGAGCCCGTGGAATCCGGAGAGCGCCGGCGAGGTGGCGAACTCGATGCCAAGCACCTCGAGGGTGCCCTTGAGGACCATCATCCCCCACGTGAGGCCCACGCCCACGTTGTAGAGCACCACCACGATCCCCATCGCCTTGTCCCGGATCGGGAAGAGGCGCTGGAGGGCCAGCATGATGAGGAAGACCGTCATCCCGAGCGAGATCGCGTGCGGGTGGGCGGAGCCGAGCTGGGTGGGTCCCTCGAAGCCGGAGAGCTTCGTGAACTCGCGCCAGTACAGACCGGAGAGGAGGCCGAGGCCGGCCCACGTGCCGGCAGAGTAGAAGAGTCGCATCAACATGCCCCCAGCCTGCCGCGCCCGCCCGCGCGCTTCGCCCCACAGGTATCCATCCTTCGGTTGACTCCGTGGGCCGGCCCGCGCGCTTTGCCCCGCGCGTATCCATCCTTCGGTTGACTCCGTGGGCCGGCCCGCTCGCTTTGCCCGCCCGCGTGCGCGCGCCACCTACAATGGTCTGCGTGACCGCCGACGCCGCCCCTCGCCCTGACACCACCACCGCGCCTCCCGTCGAGGTAGGGGTCCGTCCGGACCACCTGGTGGACAGGGTGACCTGGCGGCTCGCCATCGCGAACCTCGCCGCGCAGATCGGCATCATCGTCACGGGGGGCGCGGTGCGCCTCACCGGCTCGGGGCTGGGGTGCTCCGAGTGGCCGCTGTGCGAGCCGGGCCAGTTCACGCCCGTGTTCCACGAGGCCACCAGCTACCACCCGTTCGTGGAGTTCGGGAACCGCACCCTCACCGGTGTGCTGGTGCTGATCGCCGGCCTGCTGCTGATTGCGCTCTACCGCCGGGAGCCGGTGCGCTCTCGACCGCCCATCTTCCGCGCCCTCGCGTGGGCAGTGGTGGCGGGGATCGCCATCCAGGCCCTGGTGGGCGGGTTCTCCGTGTGGTGGGACCTGCACCCGGCGATCGTGGGTGGGCACATGTACACCTCGCTCGGCCTCGTGGCCACCTCCGCGTACCTGGTGGCCCGGCTCCGCCAGGAGGATGGACCGGCCGCCCCTCCCGCGCAGCCCCTGCGCTCCATCGTCTGGGCACTCGTGGTGGTGGCGGCCGCACTGTCCGTGTTCGGCGTGATCACCACGGGCACGGGCCCCCACTCGGGAGATGAGAACGCGCCCTATCGCTTCGCCCTGGACCCGGTGATGATCACGCGCGTCCACTCGCTCTCCGTGTGGCTGTTCGCCATCCTCCTGGCGGCGGCCGTGTTCTTCACCGTGCGCTCGGGGCACTCGTGGCGGATCTGGCTGCCCACGATCGTGGTGACCGCACTGCAGGGAGTGGTGGGCTACACGCAGTACTTCAACGGGCTCCCCATCCTCCTGGTGGGAATCCACATGCTGTTGGCTGCGCTGTTCGTGGCGGTGCTCGCGATCGCGGTCACCCAGCTGCACCCCCGCGCGGTGGCGGCAGACAGGCGCGCCGTTCCCGCCGCCTGAGCGGCCGCTAT
>CAZTOM010000105.1:0-2468 GCA_964615555.1 uncultured Actinomycetaceae bacterium | reverse complement strand
GGGGTGGCGGCCACGAAGTCCCGCACCGCCTGGGCATCGGTCTTGGAGTACTCACGCAGTGCCCACCCGATCCCCTTGCCAACGAAGAACTCACGGTGTCCCACCGAGGGCGCGATCAGGCGCACCATGAGCTCGAAGTCGGTGCGATCCCGGAGCTTGCGCTGCCCGATGATGGCGGCGCGCGCCAGCCAGATGTCCTCCCCCGCCGCCCACCGCTCCAGCACGGGGATTGCTGCCTCCCGGTCCTGCAGCAGGATCTCCCCCACCGCGGTGGAGGCGTGGTCCACGAGGTCCCACCAGGCGCCCGTGGATACCAGGTGCTCGAGCAGCGGAAGGGCGTCCGCGTCCCGCCATCGTGTGTGGGGCCGGGCGTGGAACAGGTGGAGGGCGCCGTAGCGTTCCTCGCGGTAGGCCGCGTGGTCGTAGAGTTCGCGGACCACGGCCTCCCACTCCTCGCGTGAGACCACCGGGTGGGCGGCCAGGGCCGCACGGTAGATGCGGGCGCCCTCGGGCGCCCGGACGCCGCGAAAGGGCATCGCCGACTTCATGTACGCCTGCATTGCTGCGGCCCTCTCCGGGTGTGCAGCCAGCCGGAGCCCGCCCCGGATGGCACGGACCACGGGGAGCTCCGCCGTCGGGGAGGAACGGGACTCAGGCATGGGGCGGGCGCGCCGGGCTGAAGTGGCTCACGGCCCGGGTGCGCCAGTGGGCGTGCCGGGCGTCTCAGGCGCCCCGGTGGGCGTGCCGGGCGCCTCGGGTGCCCCGGCGGGCGTGGAGGCGCGCAGCCAGGGCGCGTCGGCGGGACGCAGACCCTCCCAGCCGCGCGCGCGGGCGGCGGCGGCCGCGAGGATGCCCACGGTGGCAGAGGGCGAGTGGAAGCGCCCGGAGAGTACGCCCTCCACGGCATCGTCGAGCGGGACCCACTGGATCTCCAACTCGGCCTCCTCCGCCTCGCGCACGAAATCGGTGGGCTCCGCCTCCACGAGGTCGCGCGCGAGGTAGACGCGCACCATCTCGTCCGTGCAGCCGGAGCTGGCGTAGAAGTCCGAGAGGACGTGCCACTGGCGCGCTGCGAGGTCCACCTCCTCGGCGAGCTCGCGGCGGCCCACCTCGAGGAGGGGTTCGTCCGGCGCATCGAGGAGGCCGGCGGGGATCTCCCAGAGGGTGGCGCGCACGGGGTGGCGGTACTGGCGGATCATGCAGACCCGCTCCTCCGTATCCAGCGCGAGGATGGCGACGGCGCCGGGGTGGTCCAGGAAGTCGCGCACCACGGGCTCCCCGTGGCCCAGGTCCACGGTCTCGCTCCGCATCCCGAACTTCGCGCCCTGCCAGACCTGGCGGGCCGCGATCACGCGGCGGACACCCGGCTCATCGCGTAGCACCAACGTGGTCCTCCTTCTCTTCCTGCGACCCGTGGCCGGCCTGCTGCCGCGCCAGGGCGGCCCCGATCAGGCCCGCGAAGAGCGGGTGCGCACGCGTGGGCCGGCTCCGGAACTCCGGGTGCGCCTGCGTCCCAACGTAGAACGGGTGGTCCTCCCGCGCCATCTCCACGAACTCCACGAGCTCCCCATCGGGTGAGGTGCCGCAGATGGCGAGGCCCGCGTCCTCCAGCCGGGCGCGGTAGGAGCTGCCCACCTCGTAGCGGTGGCGGTGGCGCTCCACCGCCTGGGTGGTGCCGTACAGCTCCGCCACGAGGGAGCCGTCCTCGAGAACCGCCGGGTAGTCGCCGAGACGCATGGTGCCCCCCAGGTCCCCCTCCCCGTCCACGATCGCGCGCTGCTCGGCCATGGTGGCCACCACCGGATCGGGGGTTTCGGCATCGAACTCGGTGGAGTTGGCCGCCTCCAGCCCGAGCACGCTGCGCGCGTACTCGATCACCATGCACTGCAGGCCCAGGCAGATACCGAGCGCCGGTACCCGTCCCTCGCGGGCCCACCGCAGTGCGCCCAGCTTCCCCTCGATGCCGCGGATCCCAAAACCGCCCGGCACGAGCACACCGTCCGCGCCCGCCAGGGCCTCCTGCGCCCCTTCCGGGCTCTCGCACCGGTCCGACTCCACCCAGCGCACCCGGGTGCGCGTCCAGTGGTGGAATCCCCCGGCCCGGAGGGCCTCTACCACGGACAGGTAGGCGTCCGGCAGGTCCACGTACTTGGCCACCACGGCGATCTCCACCTCGTGGCGTGGGGCGCGCACCCGCTCGAGCAGGCCGTCCCACTCGCTCCAGTCCACGTCCCGGAAGGGAACACCGAGGCGGCGCACCACGTAGGCGTCGAGGCCCTCGCCGTGGAGGACGCGCGGGATCTCGTAGAGCGAGGGGGCGTCCGGGCAGGTGATGACGCCCTCCACGTCCACGTCGCACATGAGGGCGATCTTCTGCTTCACGCCCTCCGGGATCTCCCGGTCCGTGCGGCAGCCGATGGCGTCCGGCTGGATGCCGAGGCCGCGCAGTTCCGCCACCGAGTGCTGGG
>CAZTOM010000104.1:0-8162 GCA_964615555.1 uncultured Actinomycetaceae bacterium | reverse complement strand
CCATCACCTTCACCTGGCCGGTGGGGGTGAGCATGACGTTGCCCGGCTTGATGTCCCGGTGGACGATCCCCTCGTTGTGCGCGTAGTCGAGCGCGCCCAACACGCCCACGGTGATCTCCACGGCCTCGTCGATGGGGACGGCCGAACCGTCCTTGAGCAGCTCGCGGACCGTGTGGCCCTCCACGTACTCCATCACGATGAAGGGGAGGGTGCGCTCGCGGCCGGCGGGGTCGGTGATCGACTCCTCGCCCGTGTCATAGACGGCCACGATCGTGGGGTGGTTGAGGGCCGCGGCGGACTGGGCCTCGCGGCGGAAGCGGGCGTGGAACGTGGAGTCCTCTGCCAGGTCGGTGCGCAGGAGCTTGATGGCCACCGTGCGGGAGAGGCGCGAGTCGTAGCCGATGTGCACCTCGGCCATGCCGCCGCGCCCGATCAGCTCGCCCACCTCGTAGCGGCCGGCGAGCACGCGCGGAACGTTGTCTACCACTGGTCCTCCTTGTGACGGCGGGCCGCGCAGCCGAAGCCGCCCAGCCGAGCCAGTTTCCTCAGGCTACCGCCGTGATCCCAGCCTTCCCCAGAATTTCTGCGGATAGGAGTGGCGGTTGCGTGATTTCGCTCTCGCGTAGTGGGGGTGGAGTTCGTCCGTGGGGGCGCACCTGCCGTCCGCCCCTGCCCGACGACGGCGGTGATCACCCCGGTGCCCCTCATGGCAGCGCCGCCCGAATGATGTCCCGCACGAGCGGGCCGGCGGCGGATCCGCCGTAGGCGCCGGAGCCGAGGTCGCCGCCGTGCTCGAGCACCAGGGCCACGGCCACCTGGGGGTCCTCCGCCGGCGCGAAGGCGATCATCCACGCGTGCTGCGCGGCGTCGGTGCCGGATTCGGCGGTGCCGGTCTTGGCGGCCACCTGCGCCTCGGACATCTGCGCGGGCGTGCCGGTTCCCTCGTTCACCACCGCCACCATCATCTCGGTGAGGACGCTGGCGGTGTGCTCGGAGAACGGCTGGGACATCTCGGAGGGGGAGGCCTCCCGGATCACGCCCAGGTCCGCGTCGCGCTCGGTGGCCACGAGGTAGGGGCGCATCAGCACGCCGTCGTTTGCCACGGCGGCGGCCACCATGGCGTTCTGCAGGACGCTCATGCGCACGTCCAGTTGTCCGATCCCGGTGAGGGCCAGTTCGGCGTCGCCGGCCACCTCCGGGTAGGCGGAGTTCTCCACGGCGAGCGGGATGGTGAGGTCGGAGGAGAACCCGAGGGCCTCGGTCATGGCGTGGATCTCGTCCCAGCCGAGTTCGATCGCGAGCTCCGCGAAGGTGGTGTTGCAGGAGTTTTTGAACGCGAAGATGAACTCGCCCGTCTCGGAGACCCCGCACGCCTGCCCGGCGGGATTGGAGATCACGGAGGTGGAGCCGGGGAGCTGGAAGTGGGCGAGCGTGGGCACCTCGCTGCGCGCATCGCGGTCCTGGTCCGCCTCCAGCCACGCGGCCGCCACGATCGTCTTGAACGTGGAGCCGGGCGCGTACTGGATGGTGCCGGTGGCGCGGTTCTCCAGCGGCCGGCCGGCATCGGCCAGGAGGGCCTCGTAGTTCGCATCGGCGGTGGCGCGGTCGTGGACGGCCATGAGGTTCGGATCGTAGGACGGGGAGGAGTACATCCCCAGGATCGCGCCGGTGGACGGGTCGAGCGCCACGGCGGCGCCCCGCTGGTTGCCGAGCGCGGAGGCGATCGCCTGCTGGACCTCCGGCCGCACTGTGAGCTCCACGGACCCGCCCTGCGGCTGCCTGCCCGTGAACAGGTCCTGTACCCGCGAGAGCAGCAGGGAGTCCGCCGTCCCGCCGAGCACCGCGTTCGAGTACCGTTCCACCCCCGTGGACGCGTTGTGCGCGAGCGAGAAGTACCCGGTCAGGTGCCCGTACAGGGCGCCGGGCGCGTACACGCGTTGGTACTGGTAGAGCTCGTTGCCCGTGGCCTCCGACCACGCCACGTTCTCCCCCGCCACCACGATCGGCCCGCGGTCCACCGCGTACTGCCGGTACGTGGTGCGCACGTTCAGCGGGTTTGCGTTCAGCGCCGGCGCCTGGAAGAACTGCACGGCCGTGGTGGACAGCATCAGCGCCACCAGCATCAGCCCGATCACCATCCCGAGCCGCCTCAGGGGTACGTTCACGTCCGCCCCCTCTCCGACGACGGCGCCCCCGCCTCACGTTCTGCGCCTCCCTGGGGCTGGGCCTGGGTCTCGTCCCACGGCGACGACCCGCCCACCGGGCCGCGGGGGTTCGTGTCTGCGATGTCCACCTCATCGTGGGTGGGGATGCCCGTGGCGGCGCCGCGGGTGACATCCGGGGCGATCTCCGGGGTCTGAGGGGAGACGGCGCCGTCCCCGGAATCGGCGGTGAGGACGGCGGCGAGGGCCTCAGTGTTGAGCGGCGCGGGCTCCGGGGCGGGCTCGCGGGCCTCGTTGGAGATGCGCAGCAGCAACCCCACGATGATCCAGTTGGACACGAGTGAGGACCCGCCGTAGGCCATGAACGGCAGCGTGAGCCCGGTGAGGGGGATCAGGCGGGTCACACCGCCGATCACCACGAAGGTCTGGAAGGCCACCACGAACGCGAGTCCGCCGCACAGCAGCTTCCCGAACCCGTCCCGCACGCCGATGCCGGTGCGGATGCCGCGCTCGGTGAAGACCAGGTACATGGCGAGCACCGCGAGCACGCCGGTGAGCCCCAGCTCCTCGCCGAGCGTGGCCCAGATGAAGTCCGAGTTCGCATACGGCACGAGGTAGGGGTAGCCCTCACCCCAGCCGGCGCCGAACAGCCCGCCGTTCGCCATGCCGAACAGGCCCTGCACCACCTGGTAGGACCCGCCGGGGCTGCGGTGGTACATCTCCGGATCGAGGGCGTGGATCCACACGTCCACGCGCGCCATGACGTGGGGGAAGGCCTGCGCGGCGGCGTAGGCGCCGCCGGCGAACAGCAGCAGTCCGATCCCGATCCAGGACAGCCGCTCGGTGGCCACGTAGAGCATGGCCACGAAGAACCCGAAGAACAGGAGGGAGGTGCCGAGGTCTCGCTGGAACACGAGCACGAACACGGCCATTGCCCACGCCACCAGGATCGGGCCCAGGTCCCGGATGCGCGGGAACTGGATCCCGAGCACCCGCGGCCCGGCCAGCGCGAGGTTGTCCCGCGCGTCCACCAGGTAGCCGGCGAAGAAGATGGCCAGGCAGATCTTGGCGAGCTCACCGGGCTGGAAGGAGACGAGGTCCCCGATCCCGATCCAGATGCGCGAACCGTTGATGGTGCGCCCCAGGCCCGGGACGAGCGGGAGGAGCAGCAGTGCGAGGCCCGCCAGCAGGAACAGGTAGGTGTAGCGCTTCATGATCCGGTGGTCCCGGAAGAGCCAGACCACCACAGTGGCCGCCACCATGCCGAGCAGCATCCACACGAGCTGCCGGTTCGCGAAGCCGGAATCAGCACCGCGCGCCGCGTAGGAGAGGTCCAGGCGGTAGATGGCCGCCAGCCCGATTCCGGTGAGCGCCACGGCGGTGGGCAGGATCACCGGGTCTGCGTAGGGCGCCTTCCAGCGCACCAGCAGGTGCACCAGCACGGCGAGCGCGGTGAACACGGAGGCCTGCACCACGATGTTGGTGGGCACCTGCTCGTTCATCGCGAGGCCCACCTGGATGTAGGCGAAGATCCCCATCCCCACGGCGAGGATGAGGAGCACCAGCTCGTAGCCGCGCCCGGTGCTCACCCGCTCGTGTGTGACAGTGGCCATCTACATCACGTCTGGGCTCGGGGAGACAGTGGGGAACGTGGCCGGCGGGCTCGGATCGATCCCGGGACCCGAGGGCAACTCGCCGCCCGAACCAGGGCCGCCCGCCCCGCCATCGCCCGCCCCTCCATCACCAGGACCACCAGCACCGCCATCACCAGCACCGCCATCACCAGCACCCCCATCACCCGGCTCCCCGTCCCCACCGGGCACGTCCTCGCCCGGGTTGAACAGGTCCGCGTTCGGGCCGCCGGACTTGCGCGAATCGCCCACGATCCGGTTCACGTCCGGCACCACGATCGCGGTGCGCAGGTTCTCCACCACCGCGTTCGCCTCCTCGAGGGAGCCGCGCGTGATGGGGGACTGCAGGCGGTACTGGGCGGGCCCGGTCAGGCTCGCCACCTCGATGTCCGTTCGTTCGTGCAGCGCCGCAAGCGTGATGGGCCCCAGCGACTGCGGGATCCCCTGGTACACGGAGACCCACCCGGAATCGTTCGCCACGAAGTACTGGGTCTGGGTCCAGCGGTAGGCCGCGAAGAACAGCCCGCCCACCAGGCCGAGGATGACCAGCAGGCCAACAACGGCACCCAGGCGACGCCGTCGACGGGGAGGGGCAACATCCTCCTCCGGGGCGGCCTCCGTACGGGGGGTGAGCGCGGCGGCCTTCACGGCGGCCGAGCCCCCGCCCGTGCCCCCGGCCCCGGCGGCCCGGGACTGCGCCCAGGACTTGTTGGCGGCGGCGCCCACGATCTGGGGGACGGTGGAGAGGGAGGAGTCGGAGGGGACGGAACCGGTGGCCACCACATCGCAGACGATCACGGTGACGTTGTCCGTGCCGCCGGCGCGCAGGGCCAGGTCCACGAGCTTGTCCGCGCACGCATCCGGATCGGGATTCTGGTTGAGGGTCTTCTCGATGGTCTCGGCGGCCACCATGCCGGACAGGCCGTCGGAGCATAGGAGCCAGCGGTCGCCGGGGCGGGCCTCGCGCACCGATTCGTCCAGGGCCACCTCACCCGCGGTGTCCCCGAGCGCGCGAAGGATCATGTTGCGGTTGGGGTGGACCTCCGCCTCCTCGGCGGTGATGCGGCCCGTGTCCACCAGGTGCTGGACGTACGTGTGGTCCGTGGTGACCTGGGTGAGGTGCTCATCGCGCAGCAGGTAGGCGCGCGAATCGCCGATGTGCACCATGCCGAGCTTGTTGCCGGAGCGCAGGATCGCGATCGCCGTGGTGCCGAGCCCCGCCAGCTCGCCGTCCTGGCTGGAGCGGTCCATGAGCTCGTCGTGGGCGGCTTCGATGGCGTCGCGCAGGAGGGGCAGGAGGTTGTCCGCGGGGGGCACGTCACCGTCCAGGGGCGCCAGGTGCGCCACGGCCACGGAGCTCGCGATGTCCCCGCCCGCCGGGCCGCCCATCCCGTCCGCGAGCACCAGCAGGTGCGGGCCCGCGTAGCCGGAGTCCTGGTTGTTGGAGCGCACCAGGCCCACATCGGAGCGGGCCGCGTAGTGGAACTGGACGCTCACCGGGTCAGCTCCATGGTGGACTGCCCGATCTGGATCACCTGGCCGAGTGCCAACTGCGTGGGCTCAGAGATCCGCTGCCCGTTCACGAACGTGCCGTTCGTGGACCCGAGGTCCTCCACGAACCACGCGTCCCCCGTGGGGAAGAGCCGCGCGTGGCGCGAGCTCGCGTAGTCATCGTCCAGTACCAGCGAGCATGACTGCGCCCTCCCGACGACGATCGCGCTGCGTCCCAGCGGAACAGACGTCCCAGCGAGCTTGCCTGCCGTAATGCGCAGCCGGCTCGGGGGCCGTCCCGCGGCGCGCTCTGGCGTACGTGGGGGCAGGTTCGGGGCGCCATCCGTGGGGCCGATCGGCTGGGGCGAGGCCGAGCCCGGCGCTCCGGCGCGGCCGTGGACCTGGCGGGCCGGGAGCTGCTGGGCGGGTGCGTGCTGAGCAGCTTCGTGGGCAGCCTGGTGGGCAGCGTGGGGGTACGGGCCCCGGCCCCGGGCCTCGGCCTGGCGGGCACGCTCGAGTTGCCGGGCCTGCTGGCGGGCCTCCTTGCGGGCCTTCCGGCCGCGGCGGGCCGGCTCCTGGGCGCGGCCCCTCCCGCGCGGCGTCACCCGGGTGACCGAGTAGAGGTCCTGGCGCAGCACCGAGATCGCGGCCCACACGAAGATCCACAGGAGCACCAGGTAGGACAGGCGCAGGACCGTCATGGCGAGTTCGCTCATGTGGCTCCTTTCGTGCGCCGGGGGCGGGCTCGGGGTGGGGTGGGCCGAATGACGTAACCTACGCCTCGTCGTCGGGCCGGGTCCAGAAGAGGATGCGGGTGCGGCCGATGGTCAGGGTGTTGCCGTCCACCAGCGTGGCCGCCTCCACCTTGTGGCCCTCCACGTACAGGCCGTTCGTGGAGCCGAGGTCCCGGGCGATCACGCCGCGCGGGGTGACCCGCAGCTCGAGGTGCTTGCGGGAGACGCCGGCGTCATCCACCACGATGTCCGCGTCGCTGCCGCGGCCGATGATCGTGACCTGGCCGGTAAGGAGGTAGCGCTGGCCGTCGATGTCGATGATGGGGTGCTGCTCCGAGGGCGTGTCCGTGGTGGCCGGGGCCACGTTGCCGCGCCGCGTGGAGGAGGAGACCTCGAAGCGGCCGGTGGTCAGGTCCGCGCTGGTGCCGAAGGTGACGCGCACCGGGCCCACGAAGTTATAGGCCTGCTGCGCCGCATGCTCGGTGGCCGCGGCCTCGATCTCCGCGGCGAGCGCCTCCGCGCCCCACTGCTCGATCTGGTCCTCGTCCGTGGCGGAGAGCGTGACCTCGAACTCGTTCGGGACCACGGTCCGACCGCGCGCGACCGCCACCGCGCGATCATCCATGTCCTTGCGGATCGCGCTCGCGATCTCCACCGGCTTCACCTCGGAGCGGAAGGCCTTGGAGAAAGCGCCGTTGACCACGCGCTCCACCGATCGTTCAAATCGATCGAGGAATCCCATGTTCGCCTCCTCTCGTGGGCACACTTCTGGGGCACAGCGATGTGCGCCCTGGGGGCGCACACGTCACTTCATGCTAGTGGGCGCAGGTGGCGGATCACAGTTGCCGTGGCGTGATGTGAGCGATTCGCCCCGGTCAGGGTGCCGGTGGGCCTGCTGCACGGCGCGCCCTGCAGGTGCCGCCTCCCGCCGGGCCCCGCCCGCCGGCGCCTTCCGCCCGGCCCGCCGCCGCGCCCTCCGCGTCTCCCGAGGCCGCCCCCACCCGCTGGCGCCGCCTCCGCCCGCCGTTTGCCGGAATTACCGCACCAAAACGCCGAGAATGGAGTTATGACAAAGGTCAACCGGTTCGTTGCGCGGTATCCGCTGGTGGCCTGGACGCTCCTGGTGGGCGCCATCGTGCTCGCCTTGTACTTTTCGGGGCTCGAGCTGCCCGCCCGGATGATCGCGACGGGGTGGGTGGGGTTCGTGGTCGTGCTGACGGGTATCGACATGATCCGGGACATCATGCGCGGCCACTGGGGCCTCGACATCCTCGCCGTGGTGGCGATGGTGGCCACGCTGATCGTGGGGGAGTACATCGCCTCGATCATCATCGTGCTTATGCTGACCGGCGGGGAGGCCCTCGAGGACTTCGCCGCCTACCGCGCCCGCTCCGAGCTCACCGCCCTCCTGGACCGCGCCCCGCGCCACGCGCGCCGCTTCACCGCGGACGGCGGGCTCGAGGAGATTGCCGTGGAGGAGGTCCAGGTGGGCGACGAGCTCCTGGTCCGCCCCGCCGAGGTGGTGCCCGTGGACGGCGAACTCCTGGACGGCGAGGCCACCTTCGACGAGGCCTCCCTCACCGGCGAGTCCCTCCCCGTGGAGCGGGGCCTGGGCGATCCGGTTCTCTCCGGCGCCGTGAACGGGGACCGCGCGGTGCGGATGCGCGCCACCGCCCGCGCCGAGGACTCCCAGTACCAACGCATCCTGCTACTGGTGGCGGAGTCGGAGGAATCGAAGGCTCCCACCGTCCGCGTGGCCGACCGCTTCGCCGTCCCCTTCACGGTTGTCTCCCTCGCGATCGCGGGCGTGGCCTGGTACCTCTCCGGCGATCCGGTCCGGTTCGCCGAGGTGCTCGTGCTCGCCACGCCCTGCCCGCTGCTCATCGCCGCGCCCGTGGCGTTCCTGGGCGGCTCCTCCCGGGCCGCGAAGTCCGGTGTGATCGTCAAGGGCGGCGCCGCGCTCGAAGCCCTCGCGCGCGCCCGCGCCGTCGCCTTCGACAAGACCGGCACCCTCTCCCACGGCCGCCCCGAACTCGTAGCCGTCCGTCCCGCCGGAGAGTTCACGACGGCGGAGGCTCGCCTGGCGTCCTCGGGTGGGCTGGCCATGGCGGACGGTGGGGTGGGGGATGGGACGTACGCGTCGC
>CAZTOM010000103.1:0-8183 GCA_964615555.1 uncultured Actinomycetaceae bacterium | reverse complement strand
GTCACGCGTTCCGAACACGTCGATCTGCACGGAGTGGTCAATCACGAGCTCGGCCGGGGCGAGCGGGTTGATCTTGGACGGGTCGCCACCCAGGTCCTCCATGGCCTCGCGCATGGTGGCCAGGTCCACCACGCACGGCACGCCGGTGAAGTCCTGCAGGATCACGCGGGCCGGGGTGAACTGGATCTCGGTGTCCGGGTCCGCCTCCGGGTCCCACTCGGCGAGGGCGCGGATGTGATCCGCGGTCACGTTCGCGCCGTCCTCGGTGCGCAGCAGGTTCTCAGCCAGCACCTTCAGGCTGTACGGCAGGGCGTCCAGCCCGGGAACAGCGTCCAGTCGGTTGATCTGGTAGGTCTTCTCGCCAACCTTCAGTTCGGCTGCAGAGTTGAAACTGTCCACAGGTGCTCTCCTTCGATGCCCGCTCGGCAATTTATCTCGACATCAAGATACTTTGTCTCGTGCCCAGTGTCTACCCTAGTCGCGCGCGGTGTGTCCCATGGGTCTCTCCGCTGCCGGCTGAGGCCTATTTCCGCCGGGCGAGCGTGGCCACCATCTCCACGTGGTGGGTGGAGGGGAACAGATCGAACGCCTGGACCCGTTCGATCTCGTACCCGGCCATCAGGGTGCGTAGGTCGCGCGCGAGCGCGGCCGGATCACACGCCACGTACACGATGCGCGCCGCCGCCCGCTTCAGCAGCGCGCCCGCCACCGCTCCCCCGGCCCCGCTCCGCGGCGGGTCCAGCACCACGACGTCGAAGCCTCCCGTCAGTCCGTCCACGCGCCGTCCGTCCACCCGCGCCACCTCGACGCGCGCGTGCGGGTGGCCGGCGAGGTTCTCGCGCGCGTCGGAGACTGCCTGGCGTGCGCCCTCGAGTGCGGTCACCCGGCCCTTCGGGCCCACCGCGTCTGCGAGCGGGAGCGTGAAGAGGCCGGCGCCCGAGTACAGCTCGAGCACGCGTTCGCCCCCGGCCAGGTGCGCCTCCTCGAGGACCGCGCGCACCAGGGTGGAGGGCGCGGCCCGGTGGGCCTGCCAGAACCCGCTCGCGTGCACGCGGTAGCGGAAGGATCCCTCCTCCGTGGTGACCCGCTCCACCACCCGCGCGCCAGCGGACCGTTCCGGGGCCCGCCATACCCCGCGCGGCGTCACGAGTACCGGCGGCGAATCACTTGCCGCCACCGCCCGCACCTGCGAGCCCGGCTCAAGCTCCCAGCGGCCCTCGAACAGGCCGAGCTCCTCGATCTCCGGTACGGCCAGCGGCATGGAATCCAGTGGCACGAGCTCGTGGGACCCGCTGCGCCGCATGGCCGGCCGCCCCGCCTCGTCGACGACGAAGCCCACCCGGGTCCGCCAGCCCACCACTCCGCCGGGCACCTCCCGTACGGGCACCTCGCCCACGGCCTGCGAGACCGCAGGGCCGCCGATGCGCCGCATCACGTCCCGGATCACGGCCTCCTTCCAGCGCAGCTGGGCGGCGGGAGCCACGTGCCCCAGGTCCGCGCCGCCCACGTCCGTCTGAGCAGCGAGGGGCCAGACGTGCTCCACGCGGTGCTCGGAGGGTGAGAGGACCTCCACGGTGCGGGCGATCACGAGGCGGGGCCGGTCCTCGAGGACCTCGGCGAGCACGCGTTCCCCGGGAAGGGTGCCCGTGACCAGGGCGACCTTGCCGGCGAGGGGTGAGCCGCCGTCGTCGGGGATACGGGCCACGCAGTAGCCGCCGTGGGCGGGGTTGCCCGCCTCAAGGGTCAGGTGGGTCATGGGTCCTCCGCTGCCTCGCCGCCGGGTGTGGTGCGCCTGCCTCCACGCTACCCGCTCGCCGCGGGCCGCCGAGCGCGGGCGGGTGTAGCGTCGTCGTGTGCACTTCGTGATCATGGGATGCGGCCGGGTGGGGGCATCGCTCGCGAGCAGGCTGGACGAGGCGGGGCACTCCGTGGCCGTGATCGATATGGACCCCGAGGCCTTCCGGCGCCTCCCGGCGGAGTTCTCTGGGCGGCGGGTGACCGGGATGGGGTTCGACCGGGACACGCTCGTCCAGGCCGGCATCGAGGATGCCTATGCGCTGGCCGCCGTCTCCAATGGGGACAACTCCAACATCATCACGGCGCGGGTGGCGCGCGAAACGTTCGGGGTGAAGCGGGTGGTGGCCCGCATCTACGATCCGCACCGGGCGGAGGTCTTCCAGCGGCTCGGCGTCACCACGGTGGCCACGGTGCGCTGGACCACGGACCAGTTCCTCCGCCGCCTGCTCCCCAAGGGCTCCCAGGTGGAGTACCGGGACGCGACCGGCACGGTCTCGCTCGCCAGCGTGGACGTGCACCGGGAGTGGGTGGGGCGCTCGGTGGCGGCGCTCGAGCGGGGCTCGGGCGGGCGGATCGCGTTCATCTCGCGCGGTGGGATCCCGGTGGTCCCGGAGTCCGGCAGCGTCATCCAGGAGAACGACCTGCCGTTCGTGGTGGTGGCGGACACGGCGCTGCCCGCCCTCCAGCGCAGGTTCCCGTCCCGGCCCCCGGAGGAGCGGTCATTAAGGTAGTGATAGCCGGCGCCGGTTCGGTGGGGCGCTCGATCGCGCGGGAGCTGATCTCCCACGGGCACGCGGCCACGCTCGTGGACAAGGACCCCGCCCAGATGAAGATCGCCTCCGTGGCGGACGCCGAGTGGCGGCTCGCCGACGCGTGCGAACCGGTGGCCCTCGAGGACGCCGGCGCAGGAGAGGTGGACGTGGTGGTGGCGGCCACCGGGGATGACAAGGCGAACCTCGTGATCGCCCTGCTCGCCAAGACCGAGTTCGCGGTGCCCCGGGTGGTGGCGCGCGTGAACAACCCCAAGAACGAGTGGATGTTCGATGCCACCTGGGGTGTGGACGTGGCGGTGTCCACCCCGCGGATCATGACGGCGCTCGTGGAGGAGGCCGTCTCCGTGGGCGACCTGGTGCGCGTGTTCACCTTCCACCGCTCCGGCGCCTCCCTCCACGAGTTCACGCTGCCGGCCGATTCCCCCATGGTGGGTACGCAGGTGGGCGCGCTCGAACTGCCGGCCACCGTGGTGCTGGCCGCGATCATCCGCTCGGATGCTCCGGTCAGCCCCGGCTCCGAGGACGCGTTCGAGGCCGGGGACCAACTGCTCCTGGTGGTGGACGCTAGGGGCGAGCAGGACCTTGATCGGGTGAAGCAGCTTCTGGTTCCCGCACCAGCAGCCACGTGAACCACAGGATCAGTGCGAACAGGGGCACCCCCATCACGAGCCGGGCGGTTCCCAACCAGCCCACCTGCCCACCGAAGTAGAGCGGGAGCTGCACCGCCAGGCGGGCGGCAAACATGCCCACCCACAGCCAGGTGGCCAGCACGTAGCGCGGGTACATGGGCGAGGAACGCCACGTCTCCCACTGGCCGCGCAGCAGGGCCATGATGATGCCCACGAGTGGCCAGCGGACCAGCACCGAGACGAGCGTGGCCACCAGGTAGGCGGCGTTCACCCACAGGCCCCACACGAAGAAGTCCCCGGCCTCGCCGCTGCGCCAGGCCCACACCACGCCGATCATCACGCCGAGGAAGCCCCCGAGCGCCATCGTGGCGGACTGGCGGGCCAGCAGCCGGACCCCGAGCGCCACGAGCGCGAGCACCATGGCGGCCACGAGCGCGGGCACCAGTTCGCGGGTGGCCACGAACACCACCACGAACACGAGGCCCGGGACCACGGACTCCAGCAGTCCGCGGACCCCGCCCATGGTGGCCATGACGTCAAAGTCCTCGGCGGCAAGCTGGGCGAACGCACCCGAGGGGGTGGGCAGCGCGGGGCCGTCCGTCTCCTCGGGCGCGGGCTGGTCTGGCGCGGCGTCGTCGGCGGGCTCGTGTGGCCCGGTGTAGCCCTCGGGTTCGTGGTTGCTCATTGGCCTGCCCCTGTCAGGAGTTCGTAGGTGGGGTTGTAAAGCACGAGCCTCCCGGCGTGCTCGGCGGCGCGGCCGTGGGCCACGAGACGCCGGCCGGGCACAATCCCGGGGATCTCGCGGCGGCCCATGAAGACGAGGCCGAGGGTCCCGGTGCCGTCGTGCAGTTGTGCGGTGAGGCTCGCAGGTGCGTCCTCCGGAGGGTTACTGAGGGCCACCACGGTACCTGACACGGTCACCAGTTCGCGTGGACGCACCCGCGAGATCGGGATCGCATGGGGAGTGGCCACGGGCTCGTGGTCCGGGGCGTCGCCAGTCTCGGAGCGCGGGGAGCGCTGGCGGGCAAGCCAGCTCATCGGGATGTGGGCCTCATTGGGACAGGCGCCTCGTTGGGACCGGACCCTCAGCGGGTCTCGGTCATCTCCGGGCCACGCCGGAGGACACCGAGCGAATCGATGCCGTCCTTCTCCTCCGCCGCAGCGGGGGCCTGCTGGCCCGGCACCGTGAGTGGCAGGACCTCACGCGGTGGGCGGGCCTGGGTTCCGCGCAGGACCACAAGGCCGCGCAGTACGCTCTCGAGCTCCGCGGCCTCTTCCGTGTCCGTGGCGGCCTTCCCAGAGAAGGTGGCGCGCACCATCCAGCGCGGGCCGTCCACTCCCACGAAGCGGACCGTGCGGGTGCCGGTGCCACCGGGCGTGGTCACGGGCATGCGGGCCACGAGCTCGGTGCCGAACTCGCCGGAGACCTCCTCCACCTGGCCTGCCGCGTCCTTGACGGAGGCAGCAAGCTCTGGGCGGACCTCCTCCCACAGGGACATGGTGCGCGGGGCTGCGTAGGCCTGGAGCTGGAGGGCGGAGTCTCGGATGGTCACGGTGGCGGCCACCGGGATGCGGGAGGCGCGCTCGAGTTCGAGCCGCAAGGTCATCCCCGGGCGCTTCGGGATGCGCAGCGCGCCCAGGTCCACCCGGTTGCCGAGGCTCGGCTTGTCCTCCACGTCCCACGGTCCCGACGTGGTGGGCTCGACCTCTTCCTCGGGTGGGTCGGCCTCGCGCCGGCGGCGGGAGAAGAGTCCCATTTCTCGTCACTCCTTGTGTCTGCTCCTACACGCTGAACTGTACCCCGCCCCACCGGGGGGCCACCCAATCCGCGGGCAACCCCACCCGGGCCACCACCGTGAGGCCACCCAATCCGCGGGCCGCGGGGCATCCCGGTCCCGGGTGGCACCCAACCACTCTGCGGGCCGCGGGGCATCCCGGTCCCGCGGTGTGCCAGAGTTGGACCGTGCCATATCACGAACGCGTGGTTCCCCCACCCCTCATCTTCGTCCTCATCTGTGCGCTGGCGGCGTCCTTCGGCCTGATCCTCGTCCCGCTCTCCCCCGCGCTTGCCACCGTGGTGGCGCTCACGCTCGGGGTTCTCGCCGGGCTCGTGCAGTACCTCACCTCACCGGTCATCGAGGTGGAGGACGGGTGGTTCCGGGCAGGTGGAGCACAGATCGAGGGGCACTTCCTCGGGAAGGTGGAGGTCCTCGACCGCGAGGGGATGCGCCGGACCATGGGGACGGACGCGGATACCCGCGCCTACACCGCCTACCGCGACCACACGCAGCGGGGCGTCAAGGTGGAGCTCGTGGATCCGCGGGATCCGGCTCCCTACTGGCTGGTGAGTAGCAGGCACCCGGAGGACCTGGCCGGGGCTCTGCACGCGATCAGTTGATCGGGCGCGAGCCCCGCAGGCCCTCCAGGCGCAAACTGCGAGCCCCGGAGGCCGTCCAGGCGCAAACCCTGGAGGTCAGCCGGCGCACTCCGAGCAGATCGGCTGCCCGTTCTCCTCGTATGCGAGCTGGGAGCGGTGGTGCACCAGGAAGCACTGGGCGCAGGTGAACTCGTCAGCCTGACGGGGCAGGACGCGTACCGCCAGTTCCTCGCCGGACAGGTCTGCGCCGGGAAGTTCGAATCCCTCTGCGGTCTCGACCTCGTCCTCGTCCACGATGGTGGCGGACTTCTCGTTGCGCCGAGCCTTCAGCTCCTCGATGGAATCCGCACCGAGGTCTTCGTCGTTCTTACGTGGTGCGTCATAGTCGGTCGCCATTCGGCCGTATCTCCGATTCCTTCGGTAGTCCTTGAGTGCTGTCAACGCGAATGACCCCCGTGGTATTCCCGTCCCCCTGGGCACATGGTGATCTCACGCGACCACCGGACTATACACCGGGATCACGACTCCTGCTTGCACTCTCTACCAGGCGCGCCACGTGCCCCGTGAGGTGGGGGTTTCCGGCCACCACCATGGCCGTGGAGGCCCGCTCTCCCGCGAGCCCCTCCACCAGCCCTCCGGCCTCCCGCACGATCACCTCACCTGCGGCCATGTCCCACGCGTTGATGCCCGATTCGTAGTACGCGTCAACGGTGCCGTCGCCCACCATGCACAGGTCGATCGCGCAGGATCCCGCCCTGCGGATGTCCCGCGCCTCGGGGAGCACCGTTGCGAGCACCCGCGCCTGCTCGGCCCGCTGCTCCGAGCGGTACCCGAAGCCCGTGGCTACGAGCGCGAGCGAGAGGTCCTCCTCCTGTGAGACCGCGATGGGCTCCCCGTCCCGGAACGCACCCGAGCCGACCGCGGCGTGCCACACGTGTCCGAGGGCCGGAGCCGCCACCGCACCGGCAAGCACACGCCAGGTACGCGGGTCGGGCTCCCCGGTGCACACCGCCACGGACACCGCCCAGTACGGCAGCCCGTACAGGTAGTTGACGGTGCCGTCGATCGGGTCCAGCACCCACGTGAGGCCGCTGGTGCCCGGCACGTCGTCACCCTCCTCGCCCAGGATGGCGTCGTCCGGGCGGAGTTCCGAAATCCGCCGACGCAGCAGGTCCTCCACCTCACCGTCCGCCGCCGTCACCACGTCCGCCAGCGAGGACTTGGTGCTCGCCACCGCCACGCCCGCCCGCCGCAGTTCCGCGGCCCGCTCGCCACCCTCCCGCGCGAGGGTGAGCGCCATCTCCGCCAGTTCTGCCACCTCGAGGTTCTCCATACCCTCCATTGTCCCCCTCCCGGTGCCGCCACCACCTCCCGTGTCGTCTCGCGCCCCGCGACCACCCGCGCCCGACGACGCAGCCCACCGTCCGCCGTCGTCCCACCCGCCCCCGGCCACCCGCGCCCGACGACGCAGCCCACCGTCCGCCGTCGGACCGGCGTACGGCGTACACGCGGCTGGTGGCGCGCCACACCGCCCCGCGTCCCGAGCGGGCGAGCCCGGCGGTGGCAGTCTGGGAGTACTGAATGTGAAGGAGCCGACGTGTCCGAACTGTCTCTTGCGGGCGTGAAGGACGGCACCCACCTCGTGCTCAGGGACGCGGAGGGGAACGAGTTCACCCTGGCAATCGACCACGAACTGCGCGCCGCCGTACGGCGTGAACCTGCGCTGCGCCCCGAAGCCGGCGAGCCCACCTCCCCCCGGGAGATCCAGGCCCTGCTGCGCGCGGGATCGAGTGCGGAGGAAGTGGCCGACCTCTCGGGCATGCCCCTGGAGCGCATCAAGGTGTACGAGGGTCCCATCGCCGCCGAGCGGGCGTGGATCATCCAGCAGGCTCTGGAACTGCCGGTGGGCCGCCACCCGGACTCCCCCACGCTCGGCGATCTCGTGGTGGACCGCCTGGCCACGCGCCAGGTGGATCCCGAGTCGCTCGAGTGGGACGCCGCGCGGACAGGGACGGGTCCGTGGAGCCTGCAGTTGGACTTCCCGGTGGAGGGACGCAGCACCCGCGCCACGTGGGAGCTGGACCTGCCCGCCCGTGCGCTCCACGCCATTGACGACGAGGCACGCTGGCTCTCCGAGGCTGACGCGTCCTCGCCGCGTGGGCGGCGGGGCCTGGCGAGTGTGATCTCGGCGTTCCCGGCGCGCGGTGAGCAACTGCGGGACGTGGCGCCGTTCGCGTCCTCCCCGGCTGACGCGGCCCCGGAGGAGGCGGATGAGGCGGCGGGCACCGACGCCCTGCTGGAGTGGCTGCAGGAGTCCCGTGGGGTGCGCCAGCCCCCGGTGGAGTTCGGAGATGATCCCGACCTGCTCGACGAACTCGGCGAGGGCGTGGATTCCGCGCGCGGCCACGAGGGGCCGGAGGGAACCCACGGCGATGCGACCGGGGAGGCGGATGAGCGCCCGGACGCCCACGTGGTCTCCCTCGAGGAACGCCGTTCGGCGGCGAGTGCGGCCAGTGCGGCCAGTGCTGCGAGCCCGGAGGGTGCCACCAGCGCCTCCAGCGCTGGAACGCCAGCCGACGCTGGGACGGATGGCGCGCGGACGGATGG
>CAZTOM010000102.1:0-8200 GCA_964615555.1 uncultured Actinomycetaceae bacterium | reverse complement strand
GCTGCGGCGTACCGTTCGGCTGGCGTGCTCATGCGTCCTCTCCCGACGGCGCTCGGTGCGTTTCGTCCACCGTCCCACCATCGGTGCCGTTCGTGCCCGACGGCGCTCGGTGCGTTTCGTCCACCGTCCCACCTTCACCCGAGGCGGCGTCATCCGCACCCCGGCGGCGTGCCCGGCGCCGCTCGGAGCGTGGCAGTGGGGTGGGGCCGCGGAAGATCCGCACGGCGCCGGGGACCACCTCCGCGGTGAGGGGCAGGCGGCCCAGGTACTCCCCGTCCGCGTAGACCACGTGGTCCTGGTCCGCGCTGATCTCGATCCTGCGGGTCTGGCGGATGTCCACCGCCCGGTGGGTGACGTGGGTGCCCGCGAACACGCGGGGAAAGATGGTGAGGAACTCGAGCTTGCCGATCCCCCCGTTCACAATGCACACGTCGAGGAGCCCGTCATCGGGCAGGCCATCTGGCGTGAGGTGCATCCCGCCACCCATGTAGCCGTTGTTGGCCACGCCCACGAGCAGGCCCTCGCCCTCCCACTCCCAGGTGTCCGCCTTCACCGTGTAGCGGGCGGCCCGGTAGTCAGGGAGGGACTGGATGACCGCGCGCACGTAGCGCAGGGAGCCCTTGGGGTACTCCAGGTTGTTCGCGAGCTCGTTGACGGTGGCGTCGAAGCCGCAGTTGAGGATCGCCATGGCCCACTGGGTCCCGGATGTGGTGGTCACCCGGATCGCATCCGTGGGGACACCCTCGGGGGCTTCGCGCAACTGGGTGAGGATCAGGTCCAGGGCCTCTGTGGGGTGGGTGGGCAGCCCGAGCCCGGTGGCGTTGTCATTCCCGGAACCCACGGGCACGATCCCCAGCGGCACGCCGGAGGTGGCCACCACGTTCAACCCAAGCTGGACCGCGCCGTCGCCGCCCATCACGATCACCGCATCCAACCCGGCCAGGTGCCGGCGGGCGTTGACCCGGGCGCTCTCGGCGTCCGGACCGGACAGGTCCACCACCAGGTGGCCGGCCCGCCGCAGCACCCCGGCGAGGCCCATGTGGTACCGGGCCGCCCGTTGGCGGCCCGCCGTGGGGTTCACGAGGAGGCCGATCTTCATGCGGGGGCACCACCTTCGAGGAGCTTCGCCCGCCTCCGCTCCACGCGCCGGTCATTCAGGTAGGCGATGCCCACCGCGGCGAAGTAGAGGGAGACCATGATGGCGCCCAGCACGATCATGGACCACGGATCCGGGAGCGGGTTGGCGAGCGCCGCGAAGGTGAACACACCCACCACGGCCCAGCGCCAGCCCTTCAGGTAGGTGCGGGAGCGCACCACACCGATGAGGTTGAGCACCACCATGACCACGGGGAAGAGGAAGGCGATCCCGAAGGCGGTCACGAGCCGCATGGTGAACGTGAGGTAGGTGGTGGCGTCGATCAGGTTGACGCCCTCGGTGGGGGTGAAGGAGAGGAACACCCGTACCGCGTGGGGCAGGAGCAGCCACCCGAGCGCGGCTCCCCCGATGAACAGCGGCAGTGCGGCGGACATGAACCCCACCACGTACTTCTTCTCGGTTCGCTTCAGGCCCGGCGCCACGAATGCCCACGCCTGGTAGAGCCACCACGGCGCCGTCACGAGGCCGGAGAGGAAGAGTGCCATGCGCATGCGCATATCGAACCCGGAGAGCACGGTGGTGAAGTTCAGCTCCGCAGAGCGCCCGCTCTCCCGGACCTGTTCGAGGGGGGCGGCCATTGCGCTCAGGAGCGGGTCGAAGAGGAACCAGCCTGCCACTGCCCCCACAGCGAAGCCTGCCACCACGAGCAGGATCCGCCGGCGTGCCTCCGCCAGGTGCTCCACGAGGCGCATGCGCGCCTCAGGATCCCTCTTCTTCCGTGCCATGGACGCGCGGGATGGCGCCCGCTACAGCGGGCGGTGTGGGGTGCCTGAGTCCGGGGTCTCCGGCTGGCTCGGACCCGGGTGCGCCTGCGGGTGGGCCTGCTGGGAGGGCAGGTCCACCTCGGGCGAGGCCTGCAGTTCTCCCGGCTGGTGGGGATGGCCCGTGGGCTCGTCCTCCTCCCGGAGCTCCTTCACCTCACGCTTGAACACCTTGAGCGACTTTCCGATCGACTCGGCCACCTGCGGCAGGCGCGCGGAACCGAAGACAACGAGCACGATCACCACGAGGAGGATGATCTGCCACGCTGACATCTTGCCCATGGGACTCCTTCGGTTGAGCGACTCGTGCAATCCTACCTGCTACTGCGCCGCCCGGTTCGCCTGCTCCCCTCCAGCCAGGTCTGCGTGCTCCTGGGGCGGGGAACCCCCCTGGACTCCTCCCGCCGGGTCCACCTGCTCCTGGGGCGCCGGGCCCGAACCGTATGCCTCGAGCGCCGCCGCGGCGCGGGAGCGCAGCTCTTGGGCGAACTGCGGCGGCGAGACGGACTGGACTGCGTCTCCGATCCCAAGCAGCGCGCGCACCAGCCAGTCCCAGCGTCCGAGGGTGACCTCCACGTGGAGCGCGCCGCCCCGGCTGCGCACCTTCGCTCCCGGGATCTCCTCGGCCAGCCAGCGGGCGCGGGGGTGCAGGACGAGCCGCACCGTGGTGGGTGCGGGATCCCCGCCCTCACCGGCGCCCGCCGGCTGCTCGGACGTGGGCCCCGCACCGTCTGCCCCGGGGACCGCCCCGGGCTCCACTGCGCCCGCGGGCTGCTCCGGCGCGGGGCTGGCGCCGTCGTCGGGAACAGGTGGGCCCCCGTCCGGGTGAGGGAGGGAGTCCGGGTGGGTGGCGGCGTCGGCGGGCAGGGTGGTGCAGGTGAGGATGCGGTCCATGCGGAAGGTGCGCCGCGCCCGTGCCCGGGTGCACCAGGCGTCGAGGTACCAGTGGACGCCGTCGGTGGTGAGGACCTCGGGGAAGACGGTGCGCTCGGTGACCTGGTCCTCCGCGGAGACGTAGCGCAGGGCGAGGGGGAGGCCGGCGGACGCGGCCTCGACCACCTGCTGGCGGCGGGAGTCGTCCGTGCCCTGCTGGCCAGAGTCCTCCGCCCCCTCCCCCACGAGTTCGGCGGGCACGAGGCCGCGCAGCTTCTCCCGGACGGACCCGAGGGCCTCGGCGGCCTTCCCAGTGGCGGCCCCCGATGCGCGCAGCCACTCCACGGCGGCGGCGAGGGCGAGCGCCTCGCGCGGGGCGAACGGGACGCGGCGTGGGAGCCCCTGGGAGTCCAGGAGTGCTACGTAGCCCTCGTCCTCGTCCAGGGCGAAGTCGATGAGGTCGCCGTGGAGGTAGCCGGGGGCGCCCGTGACCCACAGCAGGTAGATGTCATCCAGCAGCTTGGGGACGGGGATGCCGAAGTGGGCGGCAAGCTCCTCCAGGGAGGCCTCCCCGTGCTCTCCGAGGTAGCTCATCATGGCCAGCAGGCGCGTGACCTGCGAGCGGGCAGACTCAGGGGGCATCCGGCACCTCCGCTGCGGCGCGCAGGCGGGTGAGGACGGCCTCGCGCAGCGCGGGCGGCTCCAGCACCACGGCGTCCCGGCCGTAGCCGGCGAGCTCCTCCGTGAATGCTGGTTCGTCCGGTGCCTCGAGGACCACCACCTCGCGCGGTACCTCCTCACCCTCGAAGACGGTGGTTCCGTCCGCGCGGCCCCGGGCCCGCAGGAGGGCAGCCCGGTCCGGCGCAAGGGCCACGCGGGCGCGGATGGTGGCGGGCGGTGGGCCGAAGATGTCCTGGGCGGGGAACTCCGAAGGCGGCACGAAGGCGCGGGCCTCGCCGAGGGGACGCACACGCCCCTCGATGCGGCTGAGCCGGAAGGCGCGCTCAGCGTCCCGGTCCAGGTCCCAGCCGTGCAGGTACCACCCGTGGCGCCGGGCCACGAGCCGCCACGGCTGCACCCTCCTCCGGGCGCGCCCGGACGTGCGGGCCGAGTAGTCGAAGGTGATGGCGCGGCGCTCCTCGATCGCCTCCAGGATGGCATCGAACTGTGCCTCCGGTGGGCGCAGGCGGATGCGCAGCGGTGGGGCCTGCTCCCCCGTGGCAGGGCCGAGGCCGAGCGCCTTCGTGGCACCGGAATCGGCCTGGGAGCGCCAGGCGGCGTCATCGTAGACCTGCGAGGCGAGGGTGAGGATGCCGAGCTCCTGCGGGGTGAACGTGGCCTCCGGGACGCGGTAGGCGTCCACATCGATCCGGTAGCCCACATCGTCCTCGTGCACGATGTCCCGTTCCGTCACGAGCGGGATCCCCAGGGAGCGGAGGAGGTCCTTGTCCCGCTCGAAGGTGCGTTCGAAGGCCTGGTCGTCACCGCTGTAGCCCTTCACCTTGGCGCGGACCTGCGCCCGCGTCATGCGGGTGGGCGCGTTGATGAGCGCGATCAGCAGATCGAGCACACGCTCTGCCGGCCGGGTCCTCTCGCTCATGCGACCACGGTACCCGGCGGGCGCGCGGGAACCCGGGAGCGGCGCGGGTGGGTGGCGGGCCGACGTCGACCACGGAGGGTAGGTGCTCGAGGTGGCGCTGCCGGGGTCAGTCCCGGTCGAGGCCCTCGTGACGGGAGACGAGCTCGGCCAGGCGACGCGCCTCGGACACGGCGTACTCGCCGTCGGCGCCCTGGATGCCCATGACGGCGAGGGTGGAGCCGTCCGAGAGGTTGAGGTGCGCCCAGGGGCGGCCGCGTGCGAAGGAGACCATGACGATCTCCTCCCACGTGAGGTGGCGCGTGAGTACGAGGTTGCGGACCTTCAGGCCGCGCTCGGAGGGGATGGCGGCCACGGTGGCCTGGCGCCAGATGAGCCACAGGCCGGCGCCGAAGAAGAGGAAGGAGCCGATCCGGTCCACCCAGCGCCACACCGGCAGCACGCCGGTGGCCCCCAGTACCTCGAGGGCGATCACGCCGCTGAGCACGAGGGCGGCCATCACCCAGCCCACCACGCGCGCCGCGCGGGGGCGGAAGGGCTTCAGGCTCAGATCCGACATGCGTGAATCGACGTCACGAGGATCGCCCGTGCCCCGATCTCGTAGAGGCGGTCCATGATGGAGTTGATCCTGTCACGTTCGATCATCACCCGCACGGCCACCCAGTCGCCGTCGTGCAGCGGGGAGACGGTGGGCGACTCGAAGCCGGGGGCGATGGCGACCGCCTGGTCGAGGTGCTCGGCGGGGATGTCGAAGTCCATGAGCACGTACTGGCGGGCCACGATCACACCCTTGATGCGGCGTTCGAGCACGTCCACCTGGGGGTCCTCGGGGCGCTCGGAGGGGACGATGAGGACGGCCTCCGAGTGGAGGATGGGCTCCCCGAACACCTCCAGGCCGGCGGCGCGCAGGGTGGAGCCGGTCTCCACCACGTCCGCCACCACGTCCGCCACGCCGAGCTCGATGGAGGACTCCACGGCGCCGTCGAGGTGGACCACGGTGGCGTCCACGCCCTGCTCCTTCAGGTGGGTGTCCACGAGGATGTCGTAGGAGGTGGCCACGCGCTTGCCGGAGATGTCCCGCTCGCCGTTCGCGGAGCCCACGGGGGCCGCGAACCGGAAGGTGGAGTGGCCGAACCCGAGCGGGAGCCGCTCGCGCGCGGTGGTGCCGGAGTCCTTCAGGAGGTCCCGGCCCGTGATACCGGCGTCCACGGTGCCCTGGCCCACGTACACGGCGATGTCCCGGGGGCGCAGGTAGAAGAAGTCGATCCCGTTCTCCTGGTCCCGGATCACCAGTTCGCGCCCGCCCTCCCGGCGGGTGCGGTAGCCGGCCTCGCGCAGCATCGTGATGGCGGGATCGGAGAGGGAGCCCTTGTTGGGCAGGGCCACTCGCAGCATTCAGAGCCTCCGGTAGACGTCGTCCAGGGTGATGCCGCGCGCGATCATCATCACCTGCAGGTGGTAGAGGAGCTGGCTGATCTCCTCCGCGGCGGCCTCGTCCGACTCGTACTCGGCGGCCATCCACACCTCCGCGGCCTCCTCCACGATCTTCTTCCCGATCGCGTGGATGCCGGCCTCGAGCTGCCGGACGGTTCCGGAGGTGGGGTCCTGGCTGGCGGCCTTGGCGGTGAGCTCCGCGTAGAGTTCGTCGAACGTCTTCACGGCCGCCAGCCTAACCCTCCTGGCTAGTTGCCCAGTCCCGCGACCACCGCCTGGGACGCGTCCAGCCCCGCCTCCGCGATCCCGGCCTCCACCATGAACTCGTACATGGTGGGCCAGTCCGCTGGATTCAGGGCGAGGGAGCCGTCCCCGTAGAGCGGGACGGTGGCCTCGAGGGTGGTCAGGGCGTGTTCCTTGTTCCCGGTCACGGCAAGGTCCGGCTGGCTCGCGAACGCGGCCTCCACTGCGGCGGCCGGGTCCGCGATGATGTCCGTGAGCGCGCGTGAGACCGCCCGGTTGATTGCCGCCAGGGCCTCCGGGTTGCTCTCCACGAGCGGGCGCATGGATCCGATCCCGATCCCCACGAGCGGCAGGTCCGGGGACTCGATGGCACGCACCGCCTCGCCTGCCCGCTGGAACTGGACGAGATCGTTGTTCACGAATCCCACCACGCCGTCCACGTCACCGGACTTCAGCGCCGCGTGCTGCGTGTAGCCGATGTGGGAGATGGTCAGGTCCGACTCCGTGAGGCCCTCCGCGTCCATCCACGCCAGCAGCGCGAACCAGTTCTCCCCGAACGGCCCCGGCAACCCGATGTTGTGGTCCCGGATGTCCGCCATCGTCTGGATCTCCGAGTCCTCCGGGACGATCAGGACGGCCGGGTACTCCTGGTACAGCACCCCGGTGGTCACCACCTCGATGCCGCCCGCGTGGGACTGGAGCATCTCGTCCGCGCCCGCCACGATCACGTGCTCGTCCCCCGCCGCGAGCGCTCCGAACAGCGACTCCTGCGCGCCGTGGTGCCGCAGGGTGACCTGGACCCCCTCCTGCTCGAAGTACCCCGCCGACTCCGCAATATAGAACGGCGCGAACTGGATGTCCGGGATGTAGGTCAGGCCGATCACGAACGGTCCGTCTTGGGTGGCGGGCCCGGTGGTGCCGGGGGTCTCGCCGGTGCCGGTGGTCTCGCCTTCCTGCCCCGGCCCTCCGTCACCGGTGGTCCCGCCTTCCTGCCCCGGCCCTCCGTCACCGGTGGTCCCGCCTTCCTGCCCCGGCGACGACGTCTCGCCGCCTGCCGTTGCTGCCCCGCCCTCCGTCGGGCCCGGCTGAGTGGGAGCGCCACCCCCGGTGCAGGCGGCGAGTAGCAGTGCTCCTGCGAGTGCGGCTGCGATTCGGGTCGATCTCATCGTCTAACCTCCACTTCTCGTTCCACCACGGTCATGAGGCCGTAGATCGTCATCGCGCTCGCGGCGAGCAGCACGATCGCCGCGAAGAGTCCTACCGTGTCCGCGGCCCGCACCAGGCCGGGAAGTACCATCCCCATGCCGCGCCCGCCCATGGTCCACTCCCCCACGATCGCGCCGGTGATCGAGAGGGTGAAGCCGTTGCGGAGCCCCGTCAGGAGGGCCGGGAGTGCGAGGGGGAACTCGATGTTGGTGAGCAGGCTGGGCCCATGGGCACCGTCCAGACGTGCGGCGTGGATGATCTCCGGGGGGATGTGGCGCAGCCCGAAGATGGTCCCGAGCATCACGGGGAAGAAGACCATCAGGGCACACAGCACCACGATGGGAAGGAAGCTCCCGGGGATCCACAGCAGGAACAGGGGCGCCAGCGCGATCGCGGGGATCGCCTGGGAGGCGGCGGCGTACGGTTCGATGATCCGGGCCGCCATCCGGGACTTGGCCACCAGGTAGCCGAGCGGGAGCGCCACCGCCGAGGCGAGGGCCGTGCCTGCCACGGCCTCCTGCAGCGTGGTGCCGAGGTAGCGGATGAGGAGGCCCGCCCGGAGGTCCTCCACAAGGCGCGCCAGAATGGCCGAGGGTGCTGGGAGGAAGAACGGGTCCACGAGCTGGGCGCGGCTCGCCAGTTCCCACACGAGGACTGCCACGAGGCCAGCCATCAGGGGAATGGAAATATCCCGGCGGCGGGAGTGGCGGGAGACGCGACGGCGCGGTGATGTGCCGATGGACATCGCGTCACCCTTCCAACCGGGGTGCCACGACGGGGAATCCGCCGCTGCGTGCGCTGCAGATACCCGCGTCCCCTCTCATCCGGACTATGACCGTCGGCCCTGGAATTTCACCAGTGTCAGCCGCGCAGGTGCGCGGGTCGCGGGCTCTCACCGCCGGTTCGGAGTTTCACCGACCCCGGAGACTT
>CAZTOM010000101.1:0-8300 GCA_964615555.1 uncultured Actinomycetaceae bacterium | reverse complement strand
CAAATGTTCCTACAAGCAGGAAGAAGATGGCAAAGGCCGGTGGTCGTCCCATCGGGCTCGCCATCAGGAACTCTCCGAACGCCTCCGCCCCCGTGGATTCGGGCGACCACCAGAACGGCCCCGGCCGCAGCGCGGTCCACAGAACCGCAGTAACCGTAGTCAAGAGAGCGAACACAGCGATTCCGCCCGCCGCGCGCCCCCAGGACCAGGTGCCGCCCACGGCCCGGACAACCCCACGCACCGCCCACACCGCCACGAGCGACAGCGAGATCGCGAGGCCACCAAGGAGGGCGTTCGGGTGTGCGATGGACATCGCTCCGGCGGCGATTACCCCGATGGCTACCAGGTGGGGCCACGGCAGGCGCTCCCCGTCTCCAAAGCGGAGCGCCTGGAAGGCAACACCCACGCCCACGGGGAGCAGCGAGACGGCCAACAGGAGGGGGTAGAGCACCCCGTATCCCACCAAAAGGTAGGGGAATGAGGAGAAAGCGGCGGACACGAGCCCCACTCCGAGGAGGAAGGCCGGGCCCCCGCCCACCACAGAACGGGCGAGGAACATGACCGAGGTGGGCCAGATCGCCCCCGCCACCACAAGGGTGAGCGCGTTCTGTGCAACCGGGATCGAGTCGGTGACCCCGGTGGTGATCAGCAGGGAGGCGAGCTGGTGCCACACCGCCGGATAGAAGTAGGAGCCGGAGTCCGGATTCCCGAAGTCCAGCGGGACGAACGTGGAGGCGGATCCGTGCTCGAGAAACCACCGGATCAGAGCCATGTGGAAGAAGTTGTCGTACGTCTGGGAGAAGTTGTCCGCGCTGGCAACCCCACGCAGGATGGCGAACGCGATGATGATCCCGGCCAACGCGATGCCCAGGTACGCGGCGGACTCGTTCCTTCCACCCCAGCGTCCCGCCCCGATCGAGGACACGGGCGCGATGCGGCGCTGCAGCAGCCGGACACCCGCCGCGATCAGCGCACTGAACACCGCCACAACCGCGACCGGAGCCCACCCCCCCCCGAGCGGCACGATCCCAGGCAGGATGCCCGCGACGGCGACGATGGCGACAGACGCGGCGAACGCGACCGCCAGGGCACTTGTTCCCCGCAGCCCCAGCACGGCGGCGAGCACGCCCCCCGGCAGGAGGAGGATGAGCAGCATCACCAGGGTGGGAAGCGCGAGGGCGGTCAATGGCACGCCCATAGGCTACCTGTGCCTCCGTGCCAGTCCGGTACGCCGGGCGCGGGAGGTGGGGCTCAGGTGCCGGTGAGGCGGCGCCCCGCCTGCTCGGCCGGCTCGGCAGCGTTGATCGCCACCTGCCGCGCGAGTTCTGTGAAGCGCTGATCCGTCTGGGCGTGCCGCTTCTTCGAGGCGATCGAGTGACTGATGAACACCAAAACCAGGCCGTACAGCAGCAGGTCTGCGCCACGCCCCACACCCACGAGCCGGGCCAGCCAGGTGAGCCATCCCGGGAACAGCACCGCAGCGATGGCAGCGATCAGGAGCATGAGGTACGTGATGCGCCGGATGGCCGTGGGGCGGGCGCCCGGCCGCTGGACCAGGAGGACCGCCATGAGGCCCACGAGGCCGGCGATCAGGAGAATCTGGATGATGATCTGGGAGGGCATGGTCTACCGATCGAAGATGAGTTCGTTGAGGATGTTCACCGAGTTCCACAGCGACTGGCCCTTCGCGCGGGAGTAGTCCGTGTAGATGACCTCCACGGCCTCCTCTGCGTAGCGGAGCTTGTGGCGGGCGATCTCCCGCAGGATCTCCGAGCCGTGTGCCATGCGGTTCTGCCGGATGGCGATCTGCTCCGCGGCCGTCCTGTTCAGCGCCCGCAGTCCGTTGTGCGTGTCCGTGACCGTGAGACGCGTGCTCATACGCTCGAACATCACCCCGGCACGGAGTACCAGCTTCTTCAGCCGCCCCATCTCGGCATTCGACCCGAGGAAGCGTGATCCCAGCACCACATCGAGTGGTTCGGAACGCAGCCGTTCCACCATCCGCGCCGCGTCCTCGGGGCGGTGCTGGCCATCGGCATCGAAGGTGACGAAGTACTGGGCAACGGGATCCCCGAGCGCGTAGGTGATGCCCGTCTGCAGGGCCGCCCCCTGACCGAGGTTCACCGGATGTTGCACCACCACGGCACCAGCCGCGCGGGCGTCGTGGGCGGATTCGTCCTCCGATCCGTCATCCACGCAGACCACCTTGGCGAACGTCTCCCGCGCAGACCGGATCACGTCCCCTACCACCGGTCCTTCATTGAAGAGCGGGACCACCAGCCACGTATCCGGGTTCACCCCAACCTCCTCTCGGTCCACGCTCAGTGTATGCCGCCAAACGGGAGCCCCCTACCGAACGGCCGCAGCGCGGCGAAGCTGCCCGCGTCAGATACTGTGGACTGATCCCGGGGCCGCCGGCCCCCCGATTCTTTGAGTAGGACCTGCGTTGTACCGTCTCCGCGGCGCCGAGCGCCACTACGAGTGGGGCTCACCCACCGCCATCCCCACCTTCTGCGGCACCACCCCTACAGGCGCCCCCGTTGCCGAGCTCTGGTTTGGGGCCCACCCCACCGCCCCGGTCGCCCTCGAGCCCTGCGACGACGACGCCGCCCCTTCCGCCGCGAACCCCACCACTCCCGGCCTCGCCCCCTCAGCCGCGAACGCCCCCACCCCCGGCCTCGCCCTCGCCGACTCCGTGGAGGCCCTCATCACCCAGGACCCGCACGGCGTGCTGGGGGAGGACGTGGCCAACCGCTTCAACAGCCGCCTCCCCTTCCTCCTCAAGCTGATCGCCCCGGCCCGCGCCCTGTCCCTCCAGGTCCACCCGGACCGGGAGCGCGCCCGCGCCAGGTTCGCCGAGGAGAACGAGGCCGGCATCCCGCTGGACTCCCCGCAGCGCAACTACAAGGACCCCAACCACAAGCCGGAGATGCTCTACGCGCTCACCACCTTCCAGGCGATGGCGGGCTTCCGCGCGCCCCGCCGCGCCGCGGAGCTGCTGAAGGGCCTGAGGACGAACCTCTCCGAACGCCTCTACGCCGTGCTACGGGCCCAGCCGGACGCCGAGGGCGTGGCCGCCGCGTTCGCCTCGCTCCTCACCGAGCGCCCGAGCCCCCAGGACGTCGCGGACCTCGCTCAGGCGTGCGCCGCCCGCCTCGCCGAGGGCTCCATCTCCCCGCGCGTGGACGAGAACGTGGTCCGCCTCCAGGAGCAGTACCCCGGCGATCCTGGCGTGGTGGCCCCCCTCCTCCTCAACCCCGTGACGCTCCAGCCCGGCGAGGCCATGTTCGTGCCCGCCGGATCCGTGCACGCCTACATGTCCGGCCTCGGCATCGAGGTGATGGCCTCCTCGGACAACGTCCTGCGCGCCGGGCTCACGGCCAAGCCCATCGATGTCCCGGAGATGCTCGCGTGCGTGGACTACGTGGCCGCCCCGCCCATCCGCATCGCCCCGGAGCGCATGGGGGAGGCCACCGAGGTCTTCTACAGCCCCGTGGACGATTTCGAGCTCGCCATCACCACCGTCACCGAGGCGGACGGCGAGGTGGAGATCCCGGGCCGCTCCGCCCGCATCATCCTCGGAGTCGCCGGAGAGGTCACCATCCGCTCCGGAGGCCACGTCGCCCGCCTTGCCCCCGGGCAGGCCGTCCTCGTGCGCGCCGACGACGCCCGCCCCACCGCCTCCGGGAACGGCACCGTGGCCCAGGCCGACGTCCCGTAGCGGCACCGGGTGAAGTCCCACACGTTGGCCCTTCGTCCTTGCGCGTTCCCGCCTCCCGCCCGTACCGTCATTGGTGAGGCTGGACGGGCTGCCCACTGGAGGACTACAGGAGCATGATGGACCCGCGAGATCGGCGTGCCGTGCGTGCTCGGCATGCCCGCTGGCCCCGCAGCATGGCCCTCCTGGCCGCCGTGGCCATGGGCGGATTCGGGGCAGCGGGCTTCCTCGGCGCCGAGGCGCTGAACGCGAACGCTGCCCAGGTCCACGCTGCCGCCCAAGCCGAGCCCGCCCCCACCACCCTTAGTGCCACCTCCGCGCGCGCGGCCTTCCACGAGGCCGCTGGCCCGGACACCGCCGCCGCGCTGGCTCCTCTCGGCCCCGCTCTCGCAGGCGTGGCCCCGGACGAGCCCGCCCAGGATTCCCGCGAGGCGCTCGCCCAGCTGGCTCCCGCGCTCGAGGCGGCCGAGCAGTTCGATGCCGAACTGCGTGACCAGCTCCTGTCCGCCACGGGCGGCGTGGAGGTGGACGAGGTGGAGTTCACCGGCTCCGGTGTGTTCACCGTGGTCCCGGGCTCCATGGAGGCCCCCCACCCCGAGCGCCGCATCTTCACCCTCGCAATCCGGGTGGAGGACGGCATCGGGATCGATCCGGACACCTTCACCGAGCAGGTCTTCGACATCCTCAACGACCCCCGCGGCTGGGGCGAGATCGATGGCGTGAGCTTCGCCCGCACCGACGATCCCGCAGCCGCCAACGCCACCCTCACCATCGCCTCGCCGGCCTCCACGGAGATGCTGTGCGGGGAGCTGCCCACCCGCGGCTACACCTCCTGCGGCCGCGTGGGTGCCGTGAACATCAACGCTGCCCGCTGGGCCCACAACGCGGACGCGTTCATGGCCGCCGGCGGCTCGGACGAGGAGTACCGCGCCTACCTCATCAACCACGAGGTGGGCCACCTGCTGGACCACTGGCACGTCCACTGCGGCGGCGAGGGGCAACTCGCCCCCGTCATGCTCCAGCAGACCCTCCACCTCCAGGGCTGCGTGCCCAACGGCTGGCCCAACCCCTAGCGCGTAGACCCTCGCCCGCGACCCCCACCGCTGGCCCGCCCTCTCGGCCGTAGACGCCGAGCACCGGGGGCACGGACGGTCGCACCCCCGGTGCTCTCTGGAGTGGGAGGACTCCAGTGTTTCGGCCATTGTTGAGGGGCCGTATCCGGAAAGATACTCCGCCCAACTCCTGCCGTCTCCGACTTTGGTGGTGTGGAGGATTGCTCAATGTCCACCATGTATCGATTGGAGGATACCTCTGGGCCCTTTGGGCCCTCCGGCCACCATCGCTCACTCACGGGGCGTGCCCGCCAGCGCCCCCGCATCGCCGCTGTTCAGGCGCCCGTCACGCCCTCCTGGGCGAGCACCCGTTCCCGTGCCGCACCCTCCAGTCCGTCCACCACGACGACGGCGCCCCCTGCCCGCCATGCCGCCACCGCGCGGCGCACCAGGTCCCAGGTGCTCGTGGGCTCCACCAGGACCCTTCCGGCCGAGCCCACGCCCACCACCTCGAACAGGTCCTCGAACCGGATACCCGCATCCGCCAGTGCCACGGAGGAGCCCCCCGGTTCCACCGGGCCGAGCGGGAGGTCTGCCTGGCCGGCCACGTCAGCGGCGCCGTCGAGGACGCCTGCCGGGAGGTCCCCCTCCCAGGAGAGGGCGAGGGGATCGGGGGTGAGGGCCACCACCAGATCGCCATCGGCTTCCTCCGGGCGGTCGGTGACCGTGACCGCGCCGCCTGCCGGGAGGGTGGAGAGGGTGAGTCCCTGGAGCCACGCGCCCAGCGCCCACGGGACCGCGCGCCAGGAGGGTGCCACGTCGAGAGTGAGGACGTCACCCTCGGCGTAGCCCTCCTCCCACAGGAGGTTCGCGCACTTGTAGGCCCACTGCGCAATCACCTTCCCGGACAGCTCCACGCGCATAGGCGAGGAGGCAGAGGTGGAGGCGGCGCCGTCGGGGGAGGCGGACGGGGAGGCGGGCCCGGGCGAGGGGGCGGGGGAGGAGGGGGCGCCGTCGGGGGAGACGGACGGAGAGGCGGACCCAGGCGAGGGGGCGGGGGAGGAGGGGGCGGCGTCGGCGGTGTACTGGGTGAGGGCCGGGCGGGGGGAGCGGGACATGGCGGCCAGGAGTGCGGCTACCGAGGTGGGCGCGGCGGCGGGGGGCGGAGTGAGTTGCATGACCCCAGAGTAGGTGCCCGCCAGCGGCGGGATATCGCGGCGCGGGTGGGAATCATGCACCTCCCCACTGACAACACGCCGTCCGACACGCCGAGTCGATCCGATCTGTTACCTCCATACCGCTTGACTGACGGGAAATACATCGATGTAATTTAGGGCAGGACGCCGGCACCCCGGTCAGTAGGCGCCGAGGCCTCGAGACCACGGAGGTACCGGCATGTGGAAGGAGACAAGCGGATGTGGAACGTACTGGGTGAAGGACCGTTCACAGACGCCCGACCTCTGAGCTCACCCCCCGCGCTCCGGCCCACGAACGAACTGAACCTGATCGACCTCTTCGATGAGGGTGCCCTCGCCTGGCAGGACCGCGCCCTGTGCGCGCAGACGGACCCGGAGGCCTTCTTCCCGGAGAAGGGCGGGTCCACGCGGGAGGCCAAGCGCGTGTGCTCCTCGTGCGAGGTGCGCTCGGAGTGCCTCTCCTACGCCCTGCAGAATGACGAGCGCTTCGGTATCTGGGGCGGCCTGTCCGAGCGCGAGCGCCGCCGCCTGCGCCGTCGCGCGGTCTGATTCCCATCCAGCCGATGCTGGAGTCTGCCGCGCCCCGACCCGAGGTCACCGCCCTGGTGGTGACCTGCGGCGTCACCCCCTACCTGCGGCGCACCCTCGAGGGGATCGGCGCCCAGTCCTTCGCCCCCACCCGGCTCGTGGTGGTGGACATCTACGGCCAGGGCCGCGACCTTGGAACCGGTGAGGACGTCCGCGCGCTTGCCACCGAGCTCGGCCTGGACGCCCGCATGAAGGTGCGCGTGGTCCAGGCGCCGGAGGCCACCAACTTCGGGGACGCCGTCAAGCGCGGCCTGGTGCTGAACGCGGAGGCCCAGCGCAAGGCCGACCGCCTCCACGAGACCCGCACCGGCGAGGTGCCTGTGGTCCACTCGGACACCACCGCCGGATGGCTCTGGCTCCTCCACGACGACTCCGAACCCGAACCCGCCGCGCTCGCCGAGCTGGTGCGCGTGGGGGAGTCCGGCCCCTCGATCGGCATCCTCGGCGCCAAGCAGCGTGACTGGGCCCGCCCCACCCACCTGCTCGAGGTGGGAATCCAGGCCACCCGCTCCGCCCGCCGCTTCAACCCCATCGACGACGACGAGATCGACCAGGGCCAGTACGACTCCGTGGAGGACGTGCTCGCCGTGGGGATCGCCGGCGCGCTCGTGCGCCGTGACGTGTGGACCCGCCTCGAGGGCACCGACCCGGCCCTGGGACCGTTCGGGGACGGCCTGGAGTTGTGCCGCCGCGCCCGCCTGGCCGGATACCGCGTGGTGATGGTGCCCGGCGCCGCCGTGCGCCACGCCCGCGCCTCCTTCCTGGGACTGCGGGCCTACGGGCACGGCCCCCAGAAGGCCACCGTGCCGGACTTCTCCCGCTCCTACGGCGCCCGCCGCCGCGCCCAGCTCTACAACTGGCTGCTGGCCACCCCCCGCTGGCAACTGCCCCTGGTGCTGCTGGCGATCCTGGTGATCTCCCCGGCGCGTGCCGTGGCCCGCTTCGCCATGAAGGACATGGGCCGGGCCCGCGCCGAGCTCTCCGCCGGCGTGGCCGTGCTCTCCCGCCCAGACCTGTGGATGGCCGGACGCCGCCGCGTGGCCGCCACCCAGGTGCTCCCCTCCGCCCGGCTCGCGGAGCTCGAGGTCTCCGCCCGCGAGATCCGCCGCAAGAAGCGCGAGTTGCGGCGCATGGCCAGCGAGTCCCGCCAACTGGAGGAGGCACCCTCCGAGCTGGAGCTGCGGGAACGCGCCCAGCTGCGCGACCGCCGCCGCGCCACCGGGATCGTGCTCACCGTCCTGGTGACCGGGCTGGCCGCCTTCGGCTTCTCCCGCTTCCTGGGGGAGGGCCAGCTCTCCGGCGGCGGTGTGCTGCCCAGCAGCGCCCGGCTCGGGGAGGTGTTCGAGCTGGTCACCTCCGGCTGGCTCCCCGTGGGCCACGGCGCCCCCGGGCCTGCCGATCCGTTCCACGCGCTCGCCCTGCTGCCGCTCCTCACGGGGATCACCCTGGGTACCGCGGCCACCGGGCTGCTTCTGCTGGCCGTCCCGATCGCCGCCGTGGGCGCCTGGTTCGCGGCCGGCACCATCACCCGCTCCATCGGGCTGCGCGTGTGGGCCACCGTACTGTGGGCCTTCGCCCCCTCCCTCCTGTTCGCGGTGGCGCAGGGCCGGCTCGGCCCCACGCTCACGCACGTGCTCCTGCCCTTCCTGCTCATCGCCCTGCGCCGGGCCGCCGGCGTGGCACGGCGGGACGTGATCCTCTCCGGCATGGTGGGCGCCAAGCGCGTGGCCCACCCGGAGGCCCGCG
>CAZTOM010000100.1:0-8300 GCA_964615555.1 uncultured Actinomycetaceae bacterium | reverse complement strand
CTGGTGGCGGGCGGCCTCGGCCACGCGCACGTTGGCGCGCACGGCGAGCCACATGCCGAGGTAGCCGATCGCGGCGGAGAAGACCGCGCCGATGAGGAACGCGACGGAGCGGCCCACCTTGATTCCGGTCTCGCCGGGGAGGAGGAAGAGGAGCGCGAAGACCACCACCGCGAACAGGACGAGCGTGCGGAGCTGGCGGTTGAGGTAGGCCTGGGCGCCCTCCTGGATCGCGGTGGCGATGCGTTGCATGGCGGGCGTGCCGTCGGCTGCCTTCAGGACGCCGGCCCGGAGGACCACGGCGACGGCCAGGGCGGCGAGCGCGATGGCGGCGATGACGGCAACGATGACGAGGCTCGGGGTACCGAGTGTGATCACGAATCCTCCGGGGTCGACTCTGGCCCTGCGGTCCGGCCGCATGGTTACGGCGAGGGGGTGAGCGTCATCGTATATGGGGCAGGTCACAGGGGCCACCACACTCGCCGCCCGCTGGGGGCGGGTGTCCCCGGCGGCATCGGCGGCTGCGCGCGGGTGAGGCCCGAGCCGTCAGAGCCAGCGGGCCATCACCACAATTGCCGGTCAGCGAGAGCGCTGAGCACTCCGGATGCCGGGCCTCCTGTCTGAGACTAATGCCCGGGATGGCGTACCGAGCCACGTTCCTTGAGTGGCATCTGGAGGCGTTCGATTCTCGGTTCGGGATTGGAGCCAGAGGACTCGATCAGGAGGTCCACCGCGCGGCTGCCGAGTTCGCGATGGGGGAGCGCGAAGGTGGTAAGGCTTGGCCGGAGCCACCCAGCGATCTGGTGATCATCGAACGAGACGATCGAAAAGTCCTCTGGAACGCGAAGCTCCGCCTCCTGAATCGCCTGATAGGCGCCAAAGGCAAGGCGGTCGTTGAAGGTGATGATCCCGGCGTCGGATGGATGGTTCGCAATGAGCTCCACAGTTGCCTCCCATCCATCAGCGGGGAGCCAGACGTTCCGGATCTGCGCGCTGGTGGGAGCGAGCCCGGACTCTTCGAGCCGGTCGAGGATGCCGCTCAGCCGTTCCCGTGCGGCGACGGATCCAGCGGGGACATCGTTGAGCGTCGCTCCAGTTCCGATGAGATGGATGGACTCGTGTCCAGCGCGGATGAGGAGGTCAGCAGCGTCGTATCCGGCTTGGTATTCGTCCGGCACGAGTGCGGGGGCAGCCCCGTCGGGAATCGGGAGTGAGTTCACCAGGACGACGGAGTGGTTACTCGCTGCCGCTGGAAGGGGGCGCTCCTTGGTGAACATCGACGCAACGATGATGCCCTCGACCTGACGGTCGAACATGGCCTCGATCAGGCGGATTTCCTCCTCCGGATCCCCCTCGGTCTCACCGATGAAGAGCATGTATCCGTGATGGTGTGCGCGCTCCAACGCCCCTCGGATCATCTCACCGGCCAACTGAGATGTGGCGATCGTGTCGGAGATAAACCCAATTGTTCGTGATGAGCCGGATCGAAGGTCCATTGAGATGACGTTCCGGCGGTAGCCGAGTTCCGTAGCAACCTGGCGGATGCGTGTCTCCGCCGCCTCGGAGATCCGGAGTTCACGCCCCCGGTCCGAGAGCACGAGTGAGGCAGTCGTCCTCGACACACCAGCTGCCGCGGCCACATCGGCCAGCGTCACCCTCTTCGCTCGCACGGCACCTCCTCTAGCGTCCCCAGCCTAATGCGGGGACTTCCTTCTGGCCGACCATTGACAGTACAAGCACCGTCCTCGAGGATTAGAATGCTAACGCGATTTAGCAACCAGATGTCCCTTCCGGCGTCAATGAGAGGAGACACCGATGTCTCGCCCCAAGAACGTGCGTCTGAGTACCATCACGCTCGCAGCCATGACTGGCTTCGCGCTCCTCATTTCTGCGTGCTCCCCTCCGGGGGGAAGCACTGCCGATCCCACCACCCCGGCGGGTGACGGGACCACCCCGGCAGCAACCACTCCCGCCGACTCCACGTCAACTCCCACCGACTCGACCTCGGCCCCCGACGCGTCTGGTGCTCCCAACTGCGGCACGGATGATGTGGTCCTGAGCATGTACATCGAGACGGGCTTCCCGCTTCCGAAGGACCTGGCGGAGGAATTCACGAAGCAGCACCCCAATGTCACCTTTGATATTCGGGAGGACCAGTTCGCCGTCATCACCCAGAACGCACCGAGGGTCCTCCAGGACTCACCGCCGGATCTCATGAGGTTGCCGCAGATGTCCGAGCTCGCCAGCGGTGGGTTGCTTCTGGACCTTGACCCCTACGCCGAGGCGTTCGGCTGGACGGACTGGCCCGAATCACAACTGGAGCAACTCCGTGTAGATGCCGATGGCCGACGCGGAAACGGTCCCCTCTACGCCATGGGGCTGAACTTCTCCATGACGGGTGTCTTCTACAACAAGGAACTCGCGGAGCAGATCGGGATGACCGAGGCCCCCAAGACTCTCGATGAGTTCGATGGGTACCTTCAGGCAGCGCTCGATGCGGGTCTCACTCCGATGGCCCAGTTCAATGGAGGAGCCACCGGCGGGCTGCTCTTCCCGCTCCAGGGCCTGATGGCGTCCTACGGTGACACCGGTGCGATCAACGAGTGGATCTTCCAGATGCCTGACGCCACGATCGACACCCCCTCCAACCTCGCCGCCACCGAGCACCTGAAGAAGTGGATCGATGCTGGCTACTTCGCTGACGACATCAACTCCATGGACTACTCCCAGATGATGAGCCGCTTCATCGACGGGGAGAGCGTCTTCATCTTCAGCGGCGACTGGGAGTCGGGGAACCTCGACGCCCAGATGCCCGGAAATGTCGGGTTCTTCCTGGTGCCGCCCCTCGAGGAGGGCGGGGACCTCGGTGCTATGTCTGCTCCGCTCACGTACGGAATCTCTGCATTCGCGGAGAATCCGGACTGTGCAGCGTACTTCTTTGACTGGGTGGCGACGGACGAGGAGGCACGCCGGATCGCTGTCGAGGTGGGCGGCTCCCACCCAATGGGTCCGACCGACGCATTCATGCCCGAGATTGACGAGGGCTCCGTCACGGCCCAGACGCTCGCCGCTGGAACCCGCGTCGGTGAGGTCAACGGTGCGATGGACTTCATCGCAAACGCCACCGGTGCCATCTACGCGCAGAGCTGGACCCCGAATGTGCAGCGGCTGGTGGCGGGCGACCAGACACCAGAAGGGATGCTCTCCTCGGTTCAGGCGGACTATGAGAGCCAGGTAGGCAACTAACCTGCCCCTAGCGCTCTACGCACGGGCGTTGCCGCACCACCAGATCTCGGTGCGGCAACGCCCCCTGACATGGTGGAGGAGGAGCCAATATGAGGCGATCCCGCAGCCTGACGGCATACCTGCTGCTCGTGCCGGCGGCGGTGTTCTACTTCGTCTTTGTTATTCGGCCAATCGCGCTCTCGGCGCAGTATTCGCTCTACGACTGGGACGGGATCAGGCCAGCGACATGGAGCGGGTTGTCAAACTACGGCGAGGTCTTCTCGAATCCTCGCCTTCTGGGAGCCATCCTCAACTCGTTTGAGTTGATCATCTATTTCAGCTTCATCCCGGTGGTGCTCGCACTCTTCACGGCAAATGTCATCCGCGGGATTGCCCGCTCCCGATTCGCCGGTGTGGCCCGCACAGTGCTCTTCCTTCCCCAGGTGATCCCCTTGGTCGCTGCCGGAATCATGTGGACCTGGCAGTTATCCACCAACGGCCTCGTCAACCAGGTCCTCCGACTCTTTGGCCTCGGAGGCGTGACGCGGGCTTGGCTGGGAGACATGAACACCGCGCTGCCAGCGGTGGGTGTGATCGGTGCATGGGTCCAGCTCGGATTCTGCTTGATCCTGCTTCTCGCTGGGATGTCGAAGATCGACGTATCCCTCTACGAAGCGGCTCGCATAGACGGGGCGGGTCCCTTCCGTGAATTCATCTCGATCACTCTTCCGAGCTTGAGGCAGGAGATCGCCGTCTGCCTCACGATCACCGTGATCTCCGCCCTTGCGGCATTCGACATCATCTACATCTCGACACAGGGCGGTCCGGGCGGCAGCACGCTAGTGCCGGGTCTCCAGATCTACTACCTGGCGTTCTTCGAGCGGAAGATCGGGACCGCATCTGCGCTCGCGATGGTGCTCATGGTCCTCGTGCTGGCCGTGGTACTCCCGCTCCAACGTTTCCTGAGAGGGCGTGACGGATGATCGTCTCCAAGCGCGAGGCTCTCACCGGGCGGGTACTCCTCACCATTTTGATGGTCGTGATGATCCTGCCGTTCGTGAGCCTCTTCGTCACTGCACTCCACGAGCCGGGCACCTACCCAGGGGGACTGAGCTGGCCCGAGACCCCACACTGGGGCAACTTCCTCCTCGCTTTCCAGTCAGCCAAGATGTTCGAGCTCCTGAAGTCGAGCCTGCTGATCGAACTCGGTGTCGTACCGATATCGATGATCATCGCGACGTTCGCCGGCTTCGCGCTGGGGCACCTGAGGCCGCGTGGTGGACGAGCGATTTTCATCGTTTTCCTCTTGGGACTGACGCTTCCTTTCGAGGGAATCATCGTCCCGCTCTACTACCAGATGAGGGATCTCTCGCTACTGAACACGAGATGGGCGATCATCCTGCCTCTGATCGGGCTGTTCATGCCGTTCGCGGTCACATGGATGCGTGCTCACTTTGTCAATATGCCAACTGACCTCTCTGAGGCCGCACGCGTGGATGGAGCGTCGACCTGGCAACTCTTCTGGAAGATCCACGTCCCGCTCTCGATCCCTGCACTCTCGTCGCTGGCGATCCTGCTCTTCCTGTGGACCTGGAACCAGTTCCTCCTCGCCGTCGTTCTCGTCAACGACCCGACACGCAGGACCATGGCTGGTGCACTTGGGGCATTTCAGGGCCAGTGGGGAACAGATATCCCCCTTTTGTGCGCCGGCTCCCTCCTGATCCTCACCCCCACGCTCATCGTGTTCCTCATCTTCCAGCGTCAGTTCGTGGCGGCGCTGCTCGCGGGTTCTCTGAAAGGTTGAGGATTGCTTTACTCCCCACCCCCCTTCGATCCAGAAATCGCGGCGGCGCTCGAGGAACGCGATGACATCGTCACGGGCCTGAATCCAGAGGAGATCCTCACACTCCGGAGGCGGGCGCCAGAGCCAGCGCTCGATCAGATGGTGGCCGACGGCTACGAGCACTCCCTCCACACCCTGTCCGGTCCCGACGGGAACCATGTGGAACTGCTCGCCCTACGGCCGCGAGGAAGCGCTGGGACCCTCCCCGTCCTCTTCCACGTGCACGGCGGAGGACTGATTGTGGGTACTCCCTACGACGGACTGCCGGAGCTCGCGGGATTGGCGAATGCCGTCGGCTTCGCGCTGGTTTCGGTTGGCTACCGTCTGGCACCAGAGCACAAGTATCCGGCAGCAGTCGAGGACGTGTATGCCGGACTCAACTGGGTCGCGGCGAACGGCCACGAGCTTGGTGTAGATCCGAACAGAATCGTCATCGAGGGAATGAGTGCGGGTGGAGGACTCGCGGCCGCAGCAACCCTCCTCGCACGTGATCGCCACGGACCAAAGCTCCGGGGGCAAATGTTGCTATACCCAATGCTGGATGACCGCAACGCGTCCGGTTCAGCGCTCCAGATGGAGGGAATCGGTGCATGGGATCGCACGGCGAACGAGACTGGCTGGTCGGCCTATCTCGGCTCCCCGCGACGCAACGTATCGCCCTACGCTGCTCCCTCACGTGCCGATGACCTGAGCGGGCTACCACCCACCTACATCGAGGTCGGATCCGCAGAAACCTTCCGGGACGAGAATGTGGAGTACGCCCAAGGCATCTGGGCAGCGGGTGGCGACGCTGAGCTTCACGTCTGGGCTGGCGGCGCTCACGGATTCGATGCCCTCGCGCCGGATTCCCTCCTGGCGGCCGACGCGCGGGATATGCGGATCCGCTGGCTCTCTCGCCTGAGCTCCCGCTGGACCTGATGTAGTGACAAAGCCGCCACCTGCTTCCGGACGGACCTGTGCACAAGTCCCTCGGAGTGGGTGCTCCGGGAAACTTCCCCGCGGACATGCCGGCTTGGGGGAACGCCCAGAAGTGGGTACTTGAATGAGTTGTCCAAAAGGAAGCGCTAGATTTCTGGCGTTGACGGAATCATGCGGGTCGTGAGGCGTCCTTGCGGACAGAGCGCTTCCTCTTGGACAAGTGCCGCCAGACGCCGCCGGCATCCGCCGGCACCCGCCCGTTCCCGCTCACCGCGCCTCGAACGCCTCCCACTCCAGCGCCGAGATCTCCTCGGCCAGCCGGGCAAACTCGCCCCGCCACGCCTCGCGGTCCCACACCGAGGCCTCCCGGTGGAACGCTGCCCGCGTGCCCTCGAGCCGCGCGTCCTGCAGTGCAAAGGCACGCGCCCCCCGATCCCGGACCCGCCGGGCAATCTCCACCGCGTATGCGGCCTGCGGCGAGTTCGGATGCACGGTGAGCCGTACCTCGTGCTCCACGCCGGACTCCACCAGCACGTCCAGCGAGTCCCACGCCTTCGCACCGCCTGCGGGCACGCCCACCACCTGGCCGTAGTCCTCGGGCAGCGCCTTCACGTCCAGGCCCACCCAGTCCACGAGCCCCAGCCCGAGCACCTCCGCGAGCCGGCGCGGGTACGCGCCTGCGGTGTGCAGCGCCACCCCGAATCCCAGCTCGCGGGCGTCTTCCATCGCGGGTACCAGGGCGTCCTGCCGGGTGGCCTCGCCACCGGAGAACACCACGCCATCGAGCAGCCCGCGCCGACGGCGCAGCAGTTCCATCACGCCGGCCCACTCCACGATGCCCGGCATGTCGCACGCCCGCAGGGAGGCGTTCTGGCAGTACCCGCAGTCCCACGGACACCCCTGGCAGAACACCACCGCGGACAGCTTCCCCGGCCAGTCCAGCGTGGACAGCGGCACCAGTCCCGCGATCTGCAGGTCCTCCGACGACGCCGGCTCACCCCGGCGGGCCGTACCGTCCGCTGGTACTGGCGACGCCGGCTCACCCCGGCGGGCCGTACCGTCCGCTGGTACTGGCGCACCCGCCGTCGGGGATGCGCCACCAGGGGAAACGGGACGGCCCAGCCCGGGCTCCGCCGTCGGAAACATTGCTAGCCGGCCTTCGCCACGGGGTGCTTCGGGACGATTGGGCCGTGTGCCTCCGCGGCGCCCTCGGTGAACGCCACGCGCTCGGCGTACTCGACCTTCTTGCAGATTTTGAAGGACTTCACGGGGCGGAAGTAGCCCATGACGCGGGTCCAGACCTCGCACTCCACCTCGCCGCGCCCGGCGTCCGCACACTGCTCGCACGTGAAGTGCTCGCCAGCGAGGTAGCCGTGGTTCGGGCAGATCGAGAACGTGGGGGTGATCGTGATGTAGGGGAGGCGGAAGTTGGTCAGTGAGCGCTTGACCAGCTGCTTGCAGGCCTCGGCGGAGGAGATCTTCTCCGGCATGTAGAGGTGCAGGACCGTGCCGCCCGTGTACTTGGACTGGAGGTCCTCCTGCATCTCGAGGGCCTCGAACGGGTCGTCGGTGAAGCCCACGGGGAGCTGGGAGGAGTTGGTGTAGTACGGGTTGGATTCGGTGCCGGCCTGCAGGATGCCCGGGAAGCGCTTCGCGTCCTCCTTGGCGAACCGGTAGGTGGTGCCCTCGGCCGGGGTGGCCTCGAGGTTGTAGAGGTGGCCGGTCTCCTCCTGGAACTCCACCATCTTGTCCCGCACGTGGTCCAGCAGCGCCACGGCCAGCTCGTAGCCGCGCGGATCGGTGATGTCGTACTCGTCGAGCGAGTAGTTGCGGATCATCTCGTTGATGCCGTTCACGCCGATCGTGGAGAAGTGGTTCTCCAGCGTGCCGAGGTAGCGCCTGGTGTAGGGGAAGAGGCCGTCGTCGATGTGGTGCTGGACCACGGTGCGCTTCTTCTCCAGGGTGTCCTTGGCGATCTCCATGAGTTCGTCCAGGCGGGCCACGAGGCCGTCCCAGTTGTGGGCGTACACGTAGCCGAGGCGGGCGCAGTTCACGGTCACCACGCCCACGGAGCCGGTGAGCTCGGCGGAGCCGAACAGGCCGTTGCCGCGCTTGAGGAGTTCGCGCAGGTCCAGCTGCAGGCGGCAGCACATGGAGCGGATCATGCCGGGGTCCAGCTCGGAGTTGATGAAGTTCTGGAAGTAGGGCAGGCCGTACTTGGCGGTCATCTCGAACAGGAGGTCGGCGAGCTCGGAGTACCACGGGAAGTCGCGAGTGATGTTGTACGTGGGGATCGGGAAGGTGAAGACGCGGCCGT
>CAZTOM010000099.1:0-8330 GCA_964615555.1 uncultured Actinomycetaceae bacterium | reverse complement strand
CAATCTCCGCCAAGCATGCTCAAGCTTCACGATTTTTGCAACAGAGCCCTTCATCGCACAACTTGTGTGGGACAAGGGGCGTAAGAACGACGAGAAGTTCTTCTCTGTCGGACACGAGTACATGATGGTTTATGCGAAGTCGAAGTCATACTTGCGCGAGCAAAAGACATCGTGGCGCGAAGAGAAACCTGGGGCTCGCGAGGTTTGGGACCAATACCTAGTTCTCCGTGACGCTCACGGCGCCGACGATGAGGCTGTCGAACAGGCTCTCACGGCATGGTACAAGGAACTCCCCAAGAGTCATCCGGCAAAGAAGCTAGCCCGAACTCGGCATATCGACTCAAACGGTCCGTGGCGTGATGACAACATTTCTTGGCCTGGCGGCGGTGGCCCGCGTTATGACGTCGTGCACCCGGTGACGGGACTCCCGTGCGCGGTCCCAGAAGCCGGGTGGCGCTACGGCGAAGAAGAGATGAAGCGTCGCATTGAACTCGGGCTAATCGTGTTCCGCGAAGACCACACTCAGCCGCCTTTCCGGAAGTCTCACCTGCGACCGGTCGAAGGTGAGGTCGACAATGTTGATGAGGTTGACGATGGTGACAGCGAAGAGAGCGGGCTTGCTGTTCAGGTCCGTGGGAGCTACTTCTACAAGCAATCGCAGGTATCTGTTCGCCACCTGAGAGACCTGATGGGGGCGAAGGTATTCAATAATCCGAAGGACCACGAGGTTCTCTCCCGACTCTTTGAGTATGTGCTCGATGGCAAGGATGGGGTCGTGATGGACTTCTTCGCGGGCTCGGGCAGTAGTGCCGAAGCCGTCTTTGACCTTTGCGCTCGATCCGGTCTAAATTGCCCCGTCATTCTTGTTCAGCTCCCGGAGCTGCTGGAGGACAATCTGAAGTCGGCTACCGGCTCAGCGAAAACGACTATTCAGAACGCGATTCAGCTCCTTGAGGGGCTGGGTAAACCACTCAATATCGTTGAGCTAACCAAGATTCGCGTCCAGAAAGCAGGCGCAAGAATTCTGGAGGATCGTAAGCCTTCGAACTGGAACCGTGATGTTGGATTCCGAGTGTTCACTGTTGACACCAGCAACTTTGCTGACATCACTACGACTCCAGATGACGCGGACCAAGGGTCCCTCCTAGACCTGGTTCCCAGTATCAAGCCTGATCGCAGTGGGCTGGACATCCTTACCGAGGTCATGATCGCGTGGGGGCTAGATATCTCCGCTCCAATCACCATCGAAACGATAGACGGGCACGAGATCTACTCGGTCGATGACGGGGCATTGCTCGCTTGCTTCGACGACCGATTGGACGACGTGCTGGTACGTGCGCTCGCTACTCGCGCTGCCGAGGAAACCACACAGAAGGTCGTGTTCACAGACACCGGGTTCGAGTCTGACGACGCAGCCATTAACGCGCATCAGGTCTTTGCTCAGCTCTCTCCGGAGACCGCGGTCAAGGTGATTTGAACCAATGAAGCTGAAATTCAAAGTCCAGGACTATCAGACCGCTGCCGTCAACGCGGTAGTCGACTGCTTTCGTGCAATCCATCGTCAGCCGTTCGCTGACAACATCACCTACAAGATCGACCCCGGTCGCACGGCCGGGCGACGGGGTCAGCCTGAGCTGGATCACCGAGTCGATGAGTCAGCCGTTCAGACGGGCTACGGTAACAGCGCGATGCTGCTCAGCGCGGCGCAGCTGCTCGACAACATCCAGGCGGTCCAGCGTCGCACGAGTGGCCTCAAATCGTCGGAAGCATTGGTACCCAGCCCTGCGGCAACGGTAAACCTCGATGTTGAGATGGAGACCGGCACTGGCAAGACCTATGTCTACATCAAGACGATTATGGAACTGCACCGACAGTTCGGCTGGTCCAAGTTTGTGGTCGTCGTCCCAAGCGTTGCGATCCGCGAGGGTGTGAAGAAGTCGTTCGAGATTACGGCAGACCATTTTCTTGCCGAGTACGAGACGCAGGCCAGAGCTTTCGTGTATAACTCAGAGCATCTTGAGGACGTGGAGACTTTTTCGTCAGATCCAGGCATCCAGGTCATGATTATCAACGCGCAGAACTTCAACCGTGATGCCAAGAAGGCCGATCAGGATGTCGCCGAGACAGGCAAGTCCTCGGGCTTAAAGATGTTCAAGACCCTGGATGGGTTCAAGTCTCGGCGCCCGATTGACGTTATCGCCGCGAACCGACCCGTTCTGATCATTGACGAACCGCAGCGCCTTGGCAGCAACCCGAAGAGGCCCAGCGAGACGCTGAAGGCGCTGGGGAGATTCAATGCGCTCTTCGCGCTGCGTTATTCAGCCACTCATGCCATCCAGCACAATAAGGTGCACCGACTTGACGCCCTAGATGCTTATAACAAGCGGCTCGTCAAGAAGATCTCGGCGCGCGGCATAAGTGTCAAAGGACTGGCAGGCAGCACCGCTTACCTCTACGTCGACGGACTTGAACTTGGAAAAGGTGCTGACTTCCCGAAAGCTCGCGTCGAACTCCAGCACCAACCGAAGAACGGCAAAATTGCTCTTAGAACGTTCAAAGTCAAGCAGGGTGACCGGCTCCACGACATTTCAGGCGGGATCGAGGCGTACAAGGGTCTTGTCATTGACGACATCGATGCAATTTCAAACACCGTCACGCTGCTTGACGGGCAAGTGCTCCAGGGCGGTCAAGTCACAAACGACGTGACTGATGAGCAGAAGCGCAGACTTCAGATCCGAGAGGTCGTCCGCGCCCATCTCGACAAGGAACGGCAGCTCTTCGGGCAGGGAATCAAGGTACTGTCGCTGTTCTTTATCGATGAGGTATTGAAGTATCGCGACTACGCTCAACCCGACCGCTTAGGTGAGTATGCGCGTGTGTTTGAGCAGGAGTATGAAGCGCTCAAAGCGGATCGACTCAGTGAAATCGCCCTTGATGAATCAGCGGACGCGTACCGGGAGTTCCTGGAGCGAGATTCCGTTCGCGACATCCACAACGGCTACTTCTCCGTAGACAAGAAGACCGGGCTCTGGATCGACAGTGACGCTTCCGATCCTTCCGACGAAAAAGGCAAAGGCCTCTCAAGGGACGCTGAGGCATACGACGCCATTCTTCGCGACAAAGAGAAGCTGCTTGACCGCAGTTACCCGCTCCGATTCATCTTCAGTCACTCCGCGCTCCGTGAGGGTTGGGACAATCCCAACGTGTTCACCCTCGGCTTTCTCAAGAAGGCGACCGCAGGAGACTCACGCCGACAGGAGGTTGGCCGGGGTCTGCGTCTAGCCGTTGATCACAACGGTGACAGAGCCGACAACCCCGCGACCGTCCATGACATCAACGTTCTCACGGTGGTAACCGAAGAGTCCTATGTTGACTTCGTCGCAGGATTTCAGAAAGAAACTCTCGGGTTGCTCAGCGCAAGGCCACGTCAAGCCACGCCGGAGTTTTTTGCGGGGGCCGTCCTGCACGATGCCATCGCTGGTAACGAGCACAAGATCTCAATCGACGAGGCAAAGCAGCTCCAGCATTGGCTCATCAAACACGACTTCATCGACTACGAGCAACACCTCACGGACCGGTGGCTCACGCGGAGCGAGCTTCCCGAGCTTCCAGAGATGCCTGCGCCACTCCAGCCCTATTTTTACCAAGTCGCGGAGCTCATTGATTCGCTTCATGTCGAGGCGCCGCGGGTTGATGATGGCCGCAAAGCTCAGGTCGTGCCGATGAATAGGACGAACTTCAACAAGAAGGAGTTCCAAGAACTCTGGGAGCGAATCAATCACCGCGTTGTCTACCAGGTCAAGTTCGACTCTCAAGAACTCATCGATAATTGCACACGCGTCCTTGACACCTCACTCGAAGTGGCGAGACTTCAGTACGTTGTGACCGAAGGCATTCAACGGGATCTCATTGAGGCCGAGCAATTGGAGTCTGGCGAAAGCTTTACAGTGACACGCACCAAGTCGTCGGAATCAACACTGAGCGCGAGTTCAACAGTTCCCTACGATCTGATCGGGGAAATAGCTGAGAAGACCAAGCTGACGCGGCTTACCATCGCAACCATCCTCAGTGACGTGCGGCCTGACACATTTGCCAAGTTCAGGCAGAACCCTGAGCAGTTCATCACCGAGTCGGCGCGTCTCATCCGTGAACAGGCAGCCGCAACGATGGTTGAGCACATCGAGTACGACATCCTCGAAGACCGTTACGATGCCGTGATATTCACGGAGAACCAAACAGCACGGGATCTGTCCAAGGCCGTTCACACTCCGAACAAGAACGTCTACGAGTACGTGCTGGACGACTCGCAAGTCGAGCGTGACTTCGGCGCCGCACTCGATACCAGCGATGAAGTATCCGTCTTCACGAAGCTTCCACCCGGATTCAAGATCCCGACACCCCTTGATGACTACAACCCAGACTGGGCGATCGCGTTCCAAGAAGGGAGTGTCAAACACGTCTACTTCATTGCTGAAACGAAGTTCTCACTGTCGTCACTGGAGCTGCGAGGTGCCGAGAAGGCGAAGATCGACTGCGCCAATAAGCTCTTTGAAAAGCTAGACCAAGTAGTCGGCACGCCGGGTATCAAGTACCACGGTGTGACAAGTTACGATCACCTGTTGCAACTCGTGGGGAATCTGAAATGACCTACGATCGCCATGCAGAAGTCGAAGCGGTACTCGGGACAGATCCAAGTCGTTTGGGAGACACTTTTCGTGGTGATCGCGAGGGCTTGACTCTCGAACAGCAGGCAGAACTTGCTGGAGCCCAACACGCCAACTACGGCTACAACAATCGCGTGACCATCGCGGCACTGATGGACGGGACGATTCCGGCCGGGCCGACGCTCGCGCTGCAGTCAGCTCGCAGACTCCGTACGCTCCTCAAACGGGATGACTTGTCCGCAGAGCTGAGGGCCGACTGGACCGCACTCGAACAGCAACTCACTCTGCGCGCTGAGGACCGTCTTGCTGTCGAGGCAGAGGAGGCAGCCACTGCGAAGGCAACCTCCGAGGCAGAGTCCCTTGGCAAACCCGGCATCTATGTATATACACTGCCTCACTATCTCAAGTACCCGGTTGATCCTGAGACCGGAAAGACCTATCTCAAGGTAGGACACTCGTCGCGGGATGCAATGTACCGTGCTGGCGCGCAGGGCCGGTTCACTGCACTTCCAGAAGACCCGATTTTGCTTCGCATATATCCCGCAGAGGAGACCGCAGTCGTCGAGCGGCACTTCCACGAGTGGCTGCGGATGGCCGATCATCACGGGGCCCGCACTAAGCGAGGCGGCACCGAGTGGTTTCTCACCTCCACGAAATTCCTGGACCACATTGCAGAAGCGCTTAACCTTGAGCGTCTGACGGTGAACGCCCTCGAAGTCGGTGATGATTAGCGTGCCGATCGATGAGCCCGCCGTGACTTTGATGCGGGAAGAACTCAAATCAGTCGCGACCGCGGTACGAGATGCGATTGCCCAGATAGATGCGGAGCCGAGCCGCGGGCTTAAGACTCTCTTTCCAGCGATGTGGTGCGAGTACGCATCAATTGTCTTGGCTGAGGTACTCGGTGCGCGCGGGCTGGGTTCTTGGACTTTTGTTGAGCACGGCCATTTCGAGGGGCCGAACGGGCACACCTGGATTGAGCTTCGAGATCAAACAGGAAAATCGCTTTGGACTATCGACGTGACGATAGATCAGTTCTCCTGGGGCGGTGACGCGCCATTCGTTGGAAAAGAGCGGACCCCTGCAGCGGGCGTCTTCACCAAGGTTCGCTTTGAAGGCAACTGGAATGAATGGCCGGTGCTCAAGTGGAACCCCTCATACCGTGCTTACCTCGACGCATTTGCTGAGAAGTCCGGCCTGCTCTAATTCGGCTACAGCGAGTCCCCACGCCTCTGGCAGATCGAGGTTTGACACCTTCCGACCACCTCCTTCGTAACGAAGGAAAGGTGCTCAGCCATGACGGTGTCAATGAGGGTCATGTCCGCTGGGGACGGGTACAAGTACTTGCTGCGAACGGTCGCGGCTGGCGACGGTGACCGGTCGCTCACGACGCCCTTGACTCGTTACTACTCCGCTGAAGGGACGCCGCCAGGAAGGTGGATGGGGGCCGGGCTTTCGGCGCTCGGTAACGGTCAGCTCATGCCTGGCGATGAAGTCAGCGAAGCACAGCTCCAGCTCCTCGTTGGCATGGGGTGTGACCCCATCACGCGCGCCTCACTCGGTCGCGCGTACCCGATCTATAAGTCGCTCGAAGAGCGTGTTCAATCCCGAGTCGAGGCTCTTGATTCGTCGCTGAGCGCGGTCGAGCGCGGTCGAGCAGTCGCGGCAATTGAGGCTGAAGAAGCCAAGCGCGTTGGGCGTAAAGCCGTTGCAGGTTTTGACTTCACATTCTCTATCCCGAAGTCCGCGAGCGTGCTTTGGGCGGTCGCCGACGCTGGAACGCAGGCGTTGATCGCGGAGGCGCATCATGCGGCGGTTGCGCAGATGGTTGCGTACATGGAGCGGGAGGTTGCATTCACCCGCGCTGGTGCAAGCGGAGGCAACGGTGCGGTTGCACAAGTAGACGTGCGCGGCGTGATCGCAACAGCCTACGATCACTACGACTCGCGCGCGGGCGATCCGCACTTGCACACGCACGTTGTCATCAGCAACAAAGTGCAGACCGTGCTCGACAACAAATGGAGGTCGCTCGACAGTCGCCCGATGCACGCCGCCACTGTTGCGATCTCAGAGCTACATGAGGCGGTCTTCGCGGATCATTTGACCCGAGTGCTCGGTGTTGAGTGGGAGCTTCGATCGATGGGACGCAATCGCAACCCTGGCTGGGCGATCAATTCGGTCCCGGAAGCACTGGCCGCAGAGTTCTCGACTCGTTCGCGTCACATTGACCTCGAAACCGACAGGCTCATTGACGACTACGCCGAACGGCATGGCCACAGGCCAAGTGCCGCGGTGATCATGAAGCTGCGCGCGCAAGCAACGCTCTCGACGCGGCCCGAGAAGGCGCTGCACTCACTCGCCGACCTCACTGCTGGGTGGCGTGACCGCGCGGGCGCGATTCTTGGTGAGAACGCAACCGAGTGGGCGCAGCAGGTCGCGTCCAATGAACGCCCGCTGCTTTTCCGTGCGGATGACATTCCGCTTGATGTGATTCGCTCGATCGGTGAGAGCGTTGTCGCCGCGGTTGGTGAGAAGCGTTCAACCTGGCGGCGTTGGAACCTCACGGCAGAAGCTGCGCGGCAGACCATGGGTTACCGGTTCGCATCGATGGAGGATCGCGAAGCAGTCGTCGGTCTCGTAGTTGATGCCGCCGAACAAGTGTCGCTGCGGTTGACGCCGTTCGAGCTGGCTTCAAGCCCGCTGGAGTTTCGGCGCAGCGATCAGTCGTCGGTGTTCAGGCCGAAAAACGCGACCGTGTTCTCGTCCAACTTGCTACTCGATGCCGAAGACCGGCTGCTCGATCTCAGCCGCGACCTCACCGCCCCGACTGTGCCACTGGAGACGATCGAGAAGTTCGCGCGTAAACCTGATCGCGATAAGCGCGTGCTCGGTGAGGACCAGGCCGAGGCGCTTAGCCGAATCGCCGTTTCGGGTCGAGTTGTCGACCTGCTGGTCGGCCCCGCTGGCGCAGGAAAAACGACTGCGATGCGTGCCCTGCGTAAAGCATGGGAGTCGGAGCACGGAGCTGGCTCGGTTGTCGGGCTTGCGCCGTCAGCTGGGGCTGCGGAGGTCCTCGCCGAGGATCTTGGGATCGCAACCGAGAACACCGCGAAATGGTGGCAGAATCACCTGGCCACTGGTGAAGGATTCTCCGCCGGACAGCTGGTGATCCTCGACGAAGCCTCACTTGCAGGCACCTTGTCGCTTGACCGCATCACGGCACTTGCCGCGTCAGCAAGGGCGAAGGTGCTGCTGGTTGGTGACTATGCGCAGCTCCAGTCCGTCGATGCGGGCGGGGCCTTCGGGCTACTCGCGCACGGCCGCGACGACGTGCCCGAACTCGTCGATGTGCACCGTTTCACCCATGCATGGGAGAAGACCACGTCACTCGATCTACGCCACGGCCGTATCGAAGCCATCGACGCCTATGACGAACACTGCCGCATCATCGATGGTGACACCGAAACCATGATCGATGCTGCATACGCGGCGTGGCGAGCAGATCGGGCCGCGGGGCGATCCTCGATCTTGATCTCTGACTCCAATGAATCGGTGACCGCCCTCAACAACCGGGCACGCACTGACCTGATTCTTGACGGTACCGTGCGCGGGCCGCGCGAAGCGATGCTGCACGATGAGAGTCGAGCGGCGGCCGGTGACACGGTG
>CAZTOM010000098.1:5775-8353 GCA_964615555.1 uncultured Actinomycetaceae bacterium | reverse complement strand
ATCGAGACCACGATGCCGGTGGGGATGTGGGTCATCCGCACGGCGGAGTCGGTGGTGTTGACCGACTGGCCGCCCGGGCCCGAAGAGCGGAACACGTCCACCTTGATCTCGTTGTCCGGGATCTCGATGTGGTCGGTGCTCTCGATGAGCGGGATGACCTCCACGGCGGCGAACGACGTCTGGCGGCGGCCCTGGTTGTCGAACGGGGAGATGCGAACGAGGCGGTGGGTCCCTGCCTCCACGGAGAGGGTGCCGTAGGCGTAGGGCGCGGTCACCTCAAAGGTGGCGGACTTGATGCCCGCCTCCTCCGCGTAGGAGGTGTCCATCACCTTGGCGGAGTAGCCGTTGCGCTCTGCCCACCTCAGGTACATACGCAGGAGCATCTCGGCGAAATCGGCGGCGTCCACGCCACCTGCGCCCGAGCGGATGGTCACCACGGCGTTACGCTCGTCCCACTCCCCGGACAGTAGGGTGCGGATCTCCAGGTCCCCGAGGTCCTTGCGGAGCTTCGCGAGGGCGCGCTCGGCCTCCTCGAGCGTCTCCGCGTCGTTCTCCTCCTGCCCGAGTTCCACGAGGGTCTCCACGTCCTCGATGCGCTCATCGATCTTCTCGAGGCGCTCCAGCTCGCTCTGGGCGTGGCTGAGGGAGGAGGTCACGGCCTGGGCGTTCTCCTGGTCGTCCCACAGGTCTGGGGCGGCCGCTGCCTCGGACAGTTCGGTGATGCGTGCGCGCAGGGCCTCGGGCTCCATCACGGCGGTGATGGTCTCGAAGGTGTGCCGGAGGTCCGCGATCTCCGCGGAGAAGTCAGTTGCCACGAGGATCGAGTCTACCCGCCCACACGCTTGCCCGGCCCGGCCACACCCTACCCGCCCACACGCTTGCCCGGCCCGGCCACACCCCACCCGCCCACTGGCCACCTCCTCCACCAACCCATCCCACGGTCGGACCACTCCGATTCTGGGCTGTCGGTGGTTTCTCTGGCGAGCCAGCCCACTCCCACGACCAGGCCCCTCCCCCGACCGCAACACAATTGCCCACCGCACGGCTCGCCACGGGATTCCGCTACCCTCATCTCATGCCCGATGGCTTATGGCTCAATATCGCCCTCGTTGTCCTGTTCGTTCTCATTGGTGGCCTCTTCGCAGGTACTGAGATGGCGATCGTGAACCTTCGCCAAAGCCAGGTGGAGCAGATCGAGGCCTCCGGTCCCCGCGGTGAGAAGATCGGCCGGTTGGTCCGCAACCCCAACACGTTCCTCTCGGCGGTGCAGATCGGCGTCACGCTCGCGGGCTTCCTGTCCTCTGCGTACGGTGCCTCGCAGATTGCTCCGGCGTTCGAGCCGTGGCTGGTGAGTACCTTCGGCCTGTCCGCCGGTGCCGCGAACACGGTTGCCCTGATCGGGATGACGCTGATCATCGCCTACCTCTCCCTGGTGTTCGGTGAGCTGGTGCCCAAGCGCCTGGCCATGCAGAACGCGGTGCGGATGACCAAGGTGGTGGCCCCGCCGCTCAACGCGTTCGCGTCCCTCATGCGCCCGGTGATCTGGCTGCTCTCGGTGTCCACGAACCTCGTGGTGCGCCTGCTCGGCGGGGATCCGAACGCCCACAAGGAGGCGGTCTCCGCGGAGGAGATCCGCTCGATGGTGACCACCTCGGACGCGATCTCGGAGGCCAACCGCTCGATCCTGCAGGATGTCTTCGATGCCGCTGAGCGCACCCTCGTGGAGGTGATGCGCCCGCGCACCGAGGTCAACTTCCTGGACGGGGATGACACCATTGAGGAGGCCCTCCACGCCGCCCACGGCATGCCCAACTCCCGCTACCCCGTCTACGGCGACGACGCGGATGACATCCTCGGCTTCGTCCACCTGCGCGATCTCATGCGCGTGGAGAAGCCCTCCTCCACCACGGTCCGCGCGGTCACGCGCCCAATCGTGATGTTCCCGGGCACCGTTCACGTGCTGCGCGCCATCAACCTCATGCGCGCGGGTGGCCACCAGATCGCGATTGTGGTGGATGAGTACGGCGGCACGGACGGGATCGTCACCATGGAGGACCTCATGGAGGAGATCGTGGGTGACATCTATGACGAGTACGACGTCTCCGTGGAGCCCGAGGACTCCGTCCTCAAGTCCGCCGGCGTGGTGGAGGTCGACGGCGGGCTGATCCTCCAGGAGTTCGAGGCCCACACCGGCATCGACCTCCCCGACGACGGCTCCTACCAGACCGTCGGCGGCTACATCATGTCGCGCCTGGGCCGTGTCGCCTCGGAGGGCGATGTCGTAAGCGTGCCCGGCTACCAGCTCTCAGTGGTGGCCGTTGACCGCAACCGCATCGCCCGCGTCCGTATCGAGACCGTCGACGACGACGACGCAGCCGCCGTCGACCCCTCACCCGAGGACGGGCTCACCGAGACAGGCGACGAGGACGCGGCACGGGCCCCGAAGGCCTGACCAGGCAAACGCGACACCGGGCGGGCCCCGAAGGCCTGACCAGGCAAACGCGACACCGGGCGGGCCCCGAAGGCCTGACCAGAACGTGCGCCCAATCCGCACGCCTCCTTCACACCCCCAGGGTGC
>CAZTOM010000098.1:730-5675 GCA_964615555.1 uncultured Actinomycetaceae bacterium | reverse complement strand
GGCCTGACCAGAACGTGCGCCCAATCCGCACGCCTCCTTCACACCCCCAGGGTGCGGTCGGACTCCGTGGCGGGCAGGCTCGACGGCGCAGGGGGATGAGTGAAGGAGTGAAGGATGACCACCGTTCGCGACCACATGACCGCTGATCCCGTCTACCTCGAGTCCTCAGCCACGATCAGGGACGCGGCCCGCGCGATGCGGGACCACAACTTCGGCTCGGTGCCTGTGGTGGAGGGGGGCGCCCTGGTGGGCATGCTCACCGACCGGGACATCGTGATCCGCGCCGTGGCCGATGGGGCAGGGGCGGAGAGCCCGATCTCCGCGGTGATGTCCGGTGACGTGGTGACCGTGGGGGTGGATGACGACCTCGAGGAGGTGCGTCGCACGCTCTCGTCCCATGCGCTGCGCCGCGTGCCGGTGGTGGACGGCGAGAGCCTCGTGGGGATCCTGGCCCTGGGTGACCTGGCCGAGGGCGGGGAGGACGAGAAGGTGCTCAAGGACATCTCGGAGGCGGCGCCGGACGCCTGATCCGGACGGCCCCTGAACTTGGACGCCGGATCCATCGGAGCCCCGAGACCCGGACGCCTGATCCGGACAGCCCGGGGCCCGGATAGGTGGCCACGAGGGCAACTCGCACACGGCGGGCGTGTGGTCACGCCCGCCGTTCGAGTCTCCGGTTGAGGGCGGCGAACAGGAGTGCCACGAGCACGGCGGCGAGCAGCACGATCGACATGGCAGGCGCTCCCCCGCCCAGGGCGGCCACGAACGGGGAGAGGATCCCGGCCAGGAGTTGCTGGGTGGCCGTCACGAGGGCTGCGGCGGAACCGGCCCGCCGGCCGTGGTGCTTCAGGGCGAGCGTGACCGCGTTGGGCATGGTGAGGAAGTTGAACACGAGGAGGAGGGCGAGAGGAACGAGGAAGCCCCACAGCCCGCCGATCCCCGTGAGCGAGGCCACGAGCAGCAGCGCGGCAAACAGGAGGGAGCCCAGCAACCCCACCCACAGCATCCGGGGCGTACCCACCCGGTAGACGAGCCGCGAGTTCGCCTGGGCGCCCACGATGATCATGACCCCGTTAACGGCGAAGGCGATCACGAACTGCGCCGGTGTGAGGCCGAACCCCTCCTGCAGCACGAACGAGGAGGCGGAGATGTAGGTGAAGAGCACCGTGGTGGCCATGGCGGGGACCACGGCCACCGCGAGGAACCGGGGATCGCGCACGAGCGGGCCGAAGGCGTGGATGGGAGACGCGTTGGGGTTACGTCGCTCGGGTGGGTGGGTCTCCTCCAGAAGGAGTGCCACCATCGCCATGACCACGAGCCCGAACACGGCGAGCGCGATGAAGACCGCGCGCCACCCCCAGTGGTGGGCGATCCAGCCGCCCACGGCCGGTGCGGCCAGCGGGACCACTGCGATCACGGTCTGGATCCAGGACATCCCGGAGGACTGGGACGGTCCGGTGAACCGGTCCCGGAGGGCCGAGAACGCGGCAATCGTGGCGGTCGCATTGCCCATCCCCTGCAGCACGCGGACTGCGAGCAGCGTGGTGATGTTGGGGGAGATGGCGGCGAGCACGGACATGACCACGTGCAGGGCCATGCCCGCGAAGAAGGGGCGGCGGCGTCCGAACCGGTCCGAGAGGGGCCCGGAGAGGAGCGAGCCCATCGCCGAGCCGATCATCACCCCGGAGATCGTGCCCTGCACGAGCGCCTGGGTGGTGTTCAGGTCCCGGGTCATCTCCGGCAGCGAGGGCAGGTACATGTCCATGGTCATGGCGGGGACCGCGGCCATGGTGCCGAGCAGCATCAGGAAGCCCAGAGGGGGCCTGCGTGCCGATGATGTGCTCACCCGTGTGAGTCTAGGCGCAAATCGTATACGGAAGGTTGTGGCGTGCGGTACGTTGGGCGCATGCTCACCGAAGAGACCGTTGTCCAGATCGCGGACGAGCTCGTCGAGGCCGGTAGGTCCCGGGTTCCCGTCCCCCTTCTCACCCGCCGCTTCCCGGATATGGAGGTGGAGGACTCCTACCGCGTCCAGCGGGTGTGGCAGCAGCGCAACGTGGAGGCCGGGCGCACCCTCGTAGGCCACAAGATCGGCCTGACCTCGCGCGCCATGCAGATGGCCACCGGGATCACGGAGCCGGACTACGGCGCCATCTTCGATGACATGGTCTTCGAGTCGGGCGCCACCTTCGAGCATGCGAAGTACACCAAGCCGCGGATCGAGGTGGAGCTCTCCTTCGTCCTCAAGCACGAGCTGCGCGGCCCGGGTATCACGATGCTGGACGTGGCCCGCGCCACCGAGTACGTGATCCCCTCACTCGAGATCCTGGACTCCCGCATCGAGATGGAGGGCCGCACGATTGTGGACACCATCTCGGACAACGCCGCCATGGGCTGCATGGTGATCGGGGGGCGGCCCGTGGCCGTGGATGAGCTGGACCTGCGCTGGGTGGGTGGCGTGCTCTACCGCAACGAGGTGATCGAGGAGACCGGACTTGCGGCCGGCGTGCTTGGGAACCCCATGGTGGGCGTGGCCTGGCTCGCCAACAAGATCGCTCCCTTCGGGGACGCCCTCGAGGCTGGCGAGATCGTGCTCTCCGGCTCCTTCACCCGCCCTGTGGCAGCCGAGCCCGGGGACACCATCACCGCCGACTATGGACCCCTTGGAGTGATCACATGCCGGTTCGTCTGAGCCCCGACACGTCCCTCGCCGCCGCGCACAAGGAGCGCGGCCGCCCGCTGATCGGCGTGTGGGTCTGCTCCGGCAGTACCCTCATCACCGAGATCTGCGCGGGCGCCGGGTTCGACTGGATCTTCTTCGACGCGGAGCACTCTCCCAACGACATCGCCACGCTGATCCCCCAGCTCCAGGTGGCCGCCGCATACCCGGTGGTCTCGGTGGTCCGGCCCCCGATCAACGACACCGCCGTGATCAAGCAGTTCCTGGACACGGGCGCCACCACGCTGATCGTGCCCATGGTGGACACGGCCGAGCAGGCGGAGGCCGCCGCCCGGGCTGTGAGCTACCCGCCCCACGGTGTCCGCGGGGTGGGTTCGGCGCTCGCCCGCTCGGGGCGCTGGAACCGGATCCCCGGCTACCTTCCGAACGCACGCGAGTCCATCACCCTGGTGGTGCAGATCGAGTCCGTCCTCGCGCTGGAGAACATCGAGGAGATCGCCGCCGTGGAGGGTGTGGACGCCCTGTTCGTGGGACCGAGCGACCTCGCCGCCTCCATGGGACTGATCGGCAAGCAGACGGACTCCCGGATCGATGAGGCGGTGTTCCGTGCCATCGCGGTGGGCCACGCGGCCGGGAAGCTCGTGGGTGTGAACGCGTTCGCGGAGGATGCGGCGCGGCGCTACCTGGAGGCAGGGGCGGACTTCGTGTCCGTGGGCGCGGACGTCACGATCCTCGCCCGGGGCACCGAGGCGCTGGTGGACACGTTCACCGAGGGAGACGGCGAAGCCATCTCAGCCGGGTACTGACCCCTCCCGACGGCGGAACCCACCCGCCGTAACGCCCCCTCCCTCGCGCAGCGCCCGGGTCCACCTCCGCGGCGAGCCATTGCCGTTCTTGCGGGGCAACACTCGGTGAATCTGCAGTAGACGATTAGGCGAGCCGGCGGGCGAAGTCCGCCAGCGCCGGCAGGCCCACCACCTCGTCCGCAAGGAGCGGCACCCGCGTGATCGGCACACCCGGCAGCTCCCGCGCCAGCACTGCGAGGTGCTCCTGCTCGTGGCGATGGCGGGAGGCCAGCAGCTCCCCACCCTCGGGCGGGGAGAGCTTGTTGACCACAAGGGCCTCCACGGGGATGCCGTGGCCGGAGAGCTCCGTGTGGAACTCGATGGTCTCGGCCACGGGGAGGCGCTCGGCGGCCAGTACGATCACGAACGCGGTGGACTCCTCCGCGGTGATGATGGAGCGGAAGCGCTCGAAGCGGTCCCTCCGGCGCAGGAGGAGGTGGCGGATCTCGTGGTCGCGCTCCCGGCGGGCGGCCCGGCCGGAGAGGCTACCTCCGGAGCCGAACTCGCCCGGGGCGCCCCCAGCGTGACGGGAGCCGATGACGGCGGCGGGGCCGTCGTCGTCGAGGGCGGCGAGGGCATCGCCGAGCTTGCGGGAGCGCTCGTGGCGGCGCAGAAGGGACTCCGTCCACATCCCCATGGTCTCCGGCAGGGACAGCAGGCGGGCGGTGTGCCCGGAGGGGGCGGTGTCGAAGACCACGAGGTCGAAGCTCGCGTCCTCGTTGGCGGCGAGTTGCGCCATGCGCTCCAGGATGGCTGCCTCGTGCATGCCGGGGGCGGTGCGGGCGCCGCGCAGGTAGGAGCGGATCTCTCCGTGAAGGTGCTCGGGCATGAGTCGGCGCATCGTGGCCTCGACGGCGGCGAGGTGCTCGTGCGTGGTGGCCACCGGGTCGATCTCGGTGGCGGTGAGGTTGTCGGCCACCCGGGTGGCGCCGTCGCCGAGGGAGGTGCCGAAGAGGTGGCCGAGGTTGTGGGCGGGGTCCGTGGAGACCAGGTGGACCCGCCGCCCGCGGGAGGCCTCATGCACGGCGATGGCGGCGGCCACGGAGGTCTTGCCCACGCCGCCCTTGCCGCCGAGGAAGAGGACGTCGCGCCGGGCCACCAGGTCTAGCAGCACGAGATCGAATCCAGTGGTGAGCGGTCCATCCCCATCCTCCGGTGCCAGTCGTGGAATCGATCGTACGTGGCGGGCAGCAGTTCGAGGGTGTACCAGGTGGCGGGGTTGGGAACGCCGAGGGACTCGGCGAGCACCACCATGGTGAACAGGTCGTCCTCGTCGCGCTGCGCACGGGCGAACGTGGCGCGGTAGGGCGCCACGTAGAACTCCCGCAGGCCCTCGGTGAAGGCCCGCAGGCGGCCGGAGCGGCCCCGGGGGGTGTTCCCCGGGGCCGGACCGGGGGTGGGAGGGGGGGTCACTCGTCCG
>CAZTOM010000098.1:0-720 GCA_964615555.1 uncultured Actinomycetaceae bacterium | reverse complement strand
GGCCGGCCCCCCCCACCCCCCCCCCCCCCCCCGGGGCCCCGCCCCCCCCCCCCCCGCCGCGCCCGGGGGGGGGGGCCCCGGGCCCCGCACCGCTGGAGGGAGGCTGTGTCACTCGACCTCGACGTCCTCCTCGACCGCGTCACCGGGGGCCCGGCGCGCGCCATTCGGGGCGGACTCGCCGGAGACCTCCTGGAGCTCCGCCTCGGAGTCCACCTTCGAGGCGCGGCGCATCGCCGCAACGGCCTCGAACATGACCCAGACGGCCGCCACGAGGATGATGGCGTCCAGGATGAGGAGCAGCCAGTTCTGCTGCTGGTAGAACGTGCCGAGCTGCACGATCAGCGCGAGCGTGGACATCACGAACAGGAACACCAGCGGGATTGCCGCGGGCAGGATGTTGCGGCCACGCACCAGCAACATCACCGTGATCAGCGAGAGCGTGAGCGAGGCGAGCAACTGGTTGGTAGTGCCGAACAGCGGCCAGATGAGCAGGCCCGTGGAGCCGTCGAGGCCGCCACCGAACACGAGGCCCACGGCCACCACGAGCACCACGATCGTGGCCATTGCCTTGTTCAGCCGGAAGCCCATGATCTCCGCGGCCTCCTGGACCACGAAGCGCTGGAGGCGCACACCGGTGTCCATGGTGGTGGCCGCGAACAGCACCGCCATGGTGGCGAGGATCGTTGCGGACAGTGAGGACGGGATCCCGAGTCCCGCCTC
>CAZTOM010000097.1:0-8357 GCA_964615555.1 uncultured Actinomycetaceae bacterium | reverse complement strand
CCCGATGGGAGCGTCAGTACCCGATGGGCGTCAGGACTCGATGGGAGTGGAGGTGCCGGAGGTGTTCACCTGGATCTTGCGGGGCTTGGCCTCCTCGGCCACCGGGATGGTGAGGGTGAGGACGCCGTCGGTGTAGGTGGCCTCCACCTTGGTGAGGTCCAGGCCGTAGCCGAGCGTCATCTGGCGGGCGTAGGTGCCCGAGCCGCGCTCCTTGGAGATCCACTCGATGCCCTCCTCGTCCACGCCGGGGCGCTCGGCCCGGATGGTGAGGGTGCGGTCCTCCACGTCGATGTCGATCGAGCCGGGCTCCACGCCCGGGAGGTCCAGCTTGGCGGTGTAGACGTCGCCCACGCGGTAGAGGTCCATCGGCATCGCCGGGGTGGACTGGCGCAGGGTGGAGTTCATGAGAGCGGAGAGCTCGGCGAAGGGGTCGTAGCGGTTAGCCATGTTTCGCACCTTTCAGTTGAGTGTCCGTCCGGTCCTCCCGGGCGGGGATGGTCAGGTCCGTCCGGTTCTCCCGGGCGGGGCGGCCTCCTCCGGCGCCCTCTCGGGCACCAGGTTCAGCCTGCTGATTGGTTCAACGATTGGCGCCGGCGATCACTTCCCGCTTGGCGTACGCCCACGGCGAAAACTTGAGTCACTTTCACTCAAGTCTCTGCGGCTGGCATCAGATGACGCACCACCGCCCCCACCAGGGGGCACCCCACCGGTGCACCACGCCCTCACCACACGCGCACCCGTAGCCGCCGCACACCCCCAGCCCTATCCCTCCGCAGCCCGCCGCGCCCGCTCCAGCGGCTCATCCGCAGCGAACCACGGCAGTACGCACAGCGTCACCAGCAGTCCGGTCAGTGCGAATGCCCAGCCGAAGCCCCACTGGTCGGCCACCAGCCCGGCCAGCACGGGCCCCACGATTGCGCCCACGTCCTGCACCATCTGGAACACGGCGAGCACCTGCCCGGAGGAGCGCTCCGATCCGATCACGTCAGCCACCGCAGCCTGCTGGCCGGGGTTCATCAGGCCGGCGCCCACGCCCGCGAGCGCAGAGACCACCGCCAGCGGGATCATGGCGCCCATCAGCCCAAACACCGCGGTCAGTACCCCGTTGATGATCATTCCCCAGATGATCGCCGGTTTGCGGCCCACGTTGTCCGTGATCCGCGCGGAGAACGGCAGCGCTGCGGCGTTGCCCGCGGCGAAGGCCGCCATGATGAAGCCGGCAACCCAGCTCTGCGTGGAGATCGCGTAGGCCACGAAGAGCGGCACCAGGGCGTTGCGGATCCCGAAGTTCGCCCACCCGTTCGCCAGCCCGGAGGCCAACGAGGCCCGGTACACCGGATCCGCGAACGCCTCCGCCAGGGTCATGGGCGGCAGCGGCATCGCGGCGGCGCCGCCGTCGGCGGAGCGTACCCGCGCCCCGCGCAGCATCCACCACACGATCGTCACGGCCACCACCAGGGTGCCCGCGTAGATGAGGAACGGCGCCCGGATCCCCAGACCGGCCAGCAGCCCGCCCAGGATGGGCCCGATCACGTTCCCGATCAGGAACATCGAGCCGTACAGGGCGGAGACCCGCCCGCGCATCAGCACCGGCGCGTACTTCACGATCATCGCCATCGCGGAGACGGTGAACATCACGGACCCGATCCCGCCGAGCCCGCGGTAGACCAACAGCTCCCAGTAGGAGCCCGCGAACGCGGTCATCGCGGAGGAGGCCGCCACGATCAGCACGCCCGTCATGTATGTGGGCTTCTCACCCCACCGCGTGAGGATCCCACCGGCGGCCGGCGCCCACGCGAGTCGCAGCATCGGGAACGCGGAGACCACGATCGTGGTGGCCGTCACGGACACGGAGAACTGGTCCGCGAACAGTGGCAGCACGGGCGCGATCAGCCCGAATCCCACCGCGATGAAGAACGCCGCCACCACGATCGCCCAGATCTCCTGGGGGATGGCGGCCTTCCCGCCCACCGGTCGCGAGCCGGGCCCCGCGGCGTCCGGACCGGTCGGCATACCAGCGCCCGGGTCCACGGCCTCAGGGCGCACGTGATCAGGGGACTCAGAATCCGAGGGAGGGGTGGTCATTGCACCCCCATCATCTCACCTAGATCCAGCCCCTCAACCTCGCCGACTCCACCGCCTCATGCCGGTTCGCCGCCCCCAGCTTCGCGGACGCCGAGGAGAGGTAGTTCCGCACCGTCCCCACCGAGAGGCTCGCCCGCTCGGCGATCTCCTCCACCGGCGCCCCGCCCGCCGCGAGCTCCAGCACGTCCGCCTCCCGGGGGGTCAGCGGCGAGTCCCCCGCCGCGATCGCCTCCGCCGAGAGCTCCGGGTCCACGTAGCGCTGCCCGGCGTGCACCTGCCGGATCACGTCCGCCAGCACGCGCGCCCCCGTGGTCTTCGGTAGGAATGCCCGCGCGCCCGCCGCGAGCGCCTTGCGCAGGTAGCCCGGCCGCCCGTGCGAGGTCACGATCATGCACCGCGTTCCCGAGCCCACCGCCACCAGCGCCTCCACCACCTCGATCCCGTCCTTCCCCGGCATCTGCAGGTCCAGCACGGCCACGTCCGGCTCCCACTTCACCACCGCAGCAATCGCCTCCTCGCCGTTCGCGGCCGTGGCCACCACCTCGATCCCCTCCTGCAGCCCGAGCATCATGGCCAGCGCGTCGCGCAGCAGCGTCTCGTCGTCCGCCAGCAGCACGCGGATCACCTCCCCACCCGGCGCCCCCATCACCGCACCTCCGTCCTTCCCGTCCCCGACGGCGTCGCTCCCGTTCCGTCCATCACCGCGCCTCCCGCGGTCCCGCCTCGGCCGGAATCGCCGGCGTCCCGACGACGGCTGCCCCCATGGTGGGCGGGATTTCCGCGCGCAGCACGAATTCGTCGCCCACCAGCTCGTGGGTGACCACGCCCTGCAGCGGCCTCAGGCGGTCCGCGAGTCCGCGCAGTCCGCTCCCGCCGCTGACGGCAGGTGCGCGGGCGCCGTCGTTGGTGATGGTGAGGACGGAGGTGCCGTCGTCGTCCACGGAGAGGTCGAGCGTGCAGGTGGTGGCGGAGGAGTGGCGCAGCACGTTCGTGACGCCCTCGCGCACCACCCAGGCGAGCGCGCCGGCGTGCTCGGGTGGGACGGTGGCGGCGCTGCCCACCAGGCGGGCGCGGACCCCGGCGGACTGGAGGACGGCGCGGGCGCCGGCGAGCTCGGTGGCCAGGTTGATCTCACGGTAGCCGGCCACCACGGAGCGGACCTCGCGCAGGGCCTCCTCGGAGAGGTGGTGGACCTCGCGCATCTCGGTGGCGGCCTCGGTGGTGCGGCCGGCCTCGGCGAGTTCGGCGGCGAGGTCGGACTTGAGGGCCACGGCGGTGAGGGTGCGGCCAAAGATGTCGTGGAGATCGCGGGAGAAGCGGAGGCGTTCCTCGGCCACCGCGAGGTCCGCACGTACGGCGGAGGCCTGCTCCTCCTCGCGCACGCGGTCCACCATCCACACGCTCATGCGCATCGCGGCGGCGAGCCCGCCGAGCATCAGGGTGGTGGAGAACATCGCGGGGAACCACTGGGCATCCGCGAGCGCGGGCGGATCCGGGGTCTGCTGGGCGGAGAGCTGCCACGTGGCGGCCACGGCCACCGCGCAGATGGCGATCAGGAGGGCGGACCAGTACCACCACAGGCCCGGGGAGAGGGCCAGCACCACCAGCCCTGCCACGAGGAGCACGAACATCGCCGCGGCGTGGATGCCGGGCTCCTGGCTCACCGGGGTGGCGGGGAGCACGGCCACCAGTGCGGCGATCACGAGGGCCGCGAGGAGCCAGATGAGCCCGGGGCGGAATTCCTCCTCATCGAGGATGTTGAGGGTGAGGTTCCATCCCACCCGCACCGCCACCACCGCGAGCGCGGTTACGGCCACGGCGTAGGCGAGGTACCAGGGCGCCTGCGCGGCGTCCACCTGGTCCCAGAAGATCACCACGAACAGGGTGGGGAGCGCACCGATCGCCACGAAGCTCCAGAACGTGTAGCGCTTGAGTTGCGCGTAGGGCGTCCCGGTCTTCCAGGCCTTCGTGGGCATGGTCCGATCCTCTCACTGGTTGGCGGGCAGGGGCGTGGGGGCGCCGTCCCAATCACCGGCGGGGCTCGTAGCGCATGTACTGCTTGGTGATGGCCATGGCGAGCACGGTCCACCCGAGCAGGACGGCCAGGGGGAACCCGGCGGCGCGGAAGGACTCGAGGAATCCCGTGACCGACTCTCCGTCCAGGGTGAATCCGCCCATTCCGATCGCGACCAGCTCCCCCATCGCGTTCAGCGGGGTGTACGTGGCGAAGGTCTGCACGCCCTCGGGGAGGAAGTTCAGGGGGAAGTTGGTGCCGGAGAAGAAGATGAACACCATCAGCAGGGGCAGCGTGGAGTACTGGGCGGCCTCGGAGGAGGAGGTGAACGTGGAGGAGAACGCCGCGAAGCTCGCGAAGATCACCACCGCGAACGCGAGCGCCAGCACCAGCAGCAGCGGGTTGGTGAAGGGCGGGGCCTCGAAGAAGAACACCACCACCACGGCCGTGAGCACCACCTGGACCACGAACACCAGGCTCGAGGGCACCGCCGCCGCGGCGATCGTCTCCCCTGGCGTGGCCTCCCCGGTGAGGAGGCGCTTGAACACCCCCTCCTCGCGGCGCGCCACGTAGATGGAGGTGAGGTTGTAGTACAGCGCCAGCATCGCGCCCCAGGAGAACACGAGGTTGGTCACCAGCACGGAGAATCCCGGCAGGCCCGCCGCGTCCACGTTGAGCCACGCCATGAACGCGGCCGTGAGCGGGCCCAGCAGGATGGCGGTGGCCATCACGGTGCGGTTGCGGGCGAGCAGTTTGATCTCGGCCTTCGCGATGGACCAGATGCGGTTCAGCGGGCTGGAGGGCGTGGGATCGGGGGCGGGGGCAAGCCGGGGATCGGCTGCGGAGATCGTGGTCATGGTGGAGTCCTTACGTGCCGGGGTCTACGGGTGGTCTAGGGGCGGTTGGGTCTGCGGGCGGTGGGACGACGACGGAGCTCAGGCTGCGTCGTCGGCGATCCCTGCGGCGTTGGAGACGGAGAGGAAGGCGCGTTCGAGGCTGGCCGAGCGGGCGTCGAGGGCCTCGAGGCGGGCGCCGCGGTCACGGGCGAGGAGGAGGAGGGCGGTGAGGGTCTCCTGGAGGTCGGAGGAGGCGAGCTCCACCTCGGTGCGGCCCACGCGCGGGGACTCCGCCAGGCCGGGGAGGCCGGCGAGCTCGGAGGCGGCCAGTCGCTCCATCGCGGTGGGGGCGAAGGTGATGGCGGCGGGCTCCTCGGCCACGATGCTGGCCACGGTGCCCTCGCGGGCCACCACGCCCTCAGCCATGATGACCACGCGGTCGGCGAGGCGCTCGGCCTCCTCGAGGTAGTGGGTGGTCAGGAGGACGGTGGTGCCGCCCTCCAGCATGGCGCGCACCAGCTCCCACGTGCGTTCGCGGGACGCGGGGTCCAGGCCGGTGGTGGGCTCGTCCAGGAAGAGGAGTTCGGGGCGGCCGAGCGTGGCCATGGCGAGGTCCAGGCGCCGGCGCTCGCCGCCGGAGAGGGACTTCACGCGGACGCCGGAGCGGTGGGAGAGCTCCACCAGGTCCATGGCCTCCTCCACGGGGCGGGCGTTGCCGAGCGTGCCGTGCCACATGGTGAGGGTCTCCCCCACGGTGAGGTCCCCGGCGAAGCCTGCGTCCTGCAGCATGATGCCGGTGCGGGGGCGCACCTGGGCGCGCTGGCGGTGCGGGTCCTTGCCGAACACCTCGATGCTGCCCGCGGTGGCGGGCGCCATGCCCTCGAGGACCTCCAGCAGGCTGGTCTTGCCGGCGCCGTTCACGCCGAGGATGGCGAGCAGTTCGCCCTTGCGCAGTGAGAGGTCGATGCCGCGCACGGCCTCGAAGGCGGTGGCGCCCTTGCCGTAGGTCCGGCGGACCCCGGTGGCTTCGATCACGTTGGTCATGTGGTTCCTCCCTGCGTGGTGGGTGTGTGGGTCCGGCTGCGGTTCCGGCTTCCGGCTCTTGGTTCCGGGTCTTGGCTCCGGCTCCGAGTCCGGTTCTTGGTTCCGGCTCCGGCTCGTATCCCGGGTTCGGTTCGTGCTGTGGTTCCAGCTTCCCGCGGATCCCGGGGCGGGAGCCGTGAGGGGTCACATCGATTCTCGTGAGGTTCCGCGTGGGTGGGCCATGAGGTTTGTCATGATGGATGGGTGAGCATCACGCCGGATCCGCTGGGTAGTGGCCCACCCGCACCTCGCCGCCGACGAGCACCGCTCGCTTCCGGCTCCGCCACACCCGGTCCGCCCGCACCCGGCTCCGCCACGCCCGGCCCCTCCGCGCCCGAGCGCCGCGGCTGCCTGGACCGCGTGTTCCCCGTGGGCGTGCTGCTGGCGGTGATGTGGATCCTCGAGATCGTGGATGTGGCCACGCCCCTCAACCTGGACCAGTTCGGCATCCGGCCCCTGGACACCGCCTTCCTGATCGGGATCCTGATCAGCCCCGTGCTGCACCTGGGCTTCGACCACCTGATCTCCAACACCATGGCCCTCGTGGTGCTGGGTCCGCTCGTGGCCCTCACCACCAAGCGGTTCTGGCTGGTCACCGCGGTGGTGGTGCTGCTGGGCGGGATCGGGGTGTGGCTCACGGGCGGCCCGGGCACCATCCACATCGGTGCCAGCGGGATCGTCTACGGCTACGCCGCCTTCCTGGTCACGCACGGCTTCGCCTCCCGCCATCCGGGCCGCGCGGTGGTGGGGATCATCGTGGCGCTGGTCTACGGCGGCATGGTGTGGGGCGTGCTGCCCATCCACGCGGGCGTCTCCTGGCAGGCGCACCTGTGGGGCGCCGTGGCGGGCGTGGCGATCGCGCTGTACCTCGGCCGCCGCGAACGGCGCCGCAACGCACCTCCCCCGCCGGGCCTCCGCCCATGACAACGAGGGCGGTGCACCACCCAGCACATCACCGGGCGCACCAGCCAGCACATCACCCGGCGCACCAGCCAGCACGCCCTCCCCACCCGCACTAGGCTGCTATCCACCAACACCTTCGAGGAGGATCCATGCGCATCGGCGTGCCCACCGAGGTCAAGGAGAGCGAGTTCCGGGTGGCCATGACCCCCGCGGGGGTCCATGAGCTGGTGCGGCGCGGGCACGAGGTGCTGATCGAGTCGGGCGCGGGGGACGGCTCCGCCATCTCGGATGACGACTTCGCCAAGGAGGGCGCCACGATCGTCCCGGATGCGGCCACCATCTGGGACCAGGCGGAACTGGTGCTCAAGGTGAAGGAGCCCGCCCCGGAGGAGTATGGGCTCCTGAGTGAGGACACCGCGGTGTTCTGCTACCTGCACCTGGCCGCGGAGCGCGAGTGCACGGAGGCCCTCCTCGAGGCCCGCACAACCGCCATCGCCTACGAGACCGTGCGCGAGGAGAGCGGCCAGCTCCCCCTCCTCTACCCCATGAGCGAGGTGGCCGGCTGCCTGGCCCCGCAGGTAGGCGCCCGCTACCTGACCAAGCACAACGGCGGCCGCGGCGTGCTGTTGGGCGGCGTGGCCGGGGTGGCCCCCGCGAACGTGCTGGTGCTGGGCGCGGGCGTGGCCGGCCAGAACGCGGTGAACATCGCCGCCGGCATGGGCGCCTCCGTGACGGTCCTGGACCTCGATCCGGAGAAGCTGCGCCAGGTGGGCTGGCGCTGGCAGGGCCGGGTGCGCGGCCTCATGAGTTCGCACGTGGCGGTGCGCGAGCTCACTGCGGAGGCCGATCTGGTGATCGGCTCCGTGCTCATCCCCGGCGCCCGCGCCCCACGGCTGGTCACCAACGAGATGGTGGCGAACATGCGCCCGGGTTCCGTGCTGGTGGACATCGCCATCGATCAGGGTGGCTGCTTCGAGGATTCCCGCCCCACCGTCCACACCGATCCGGTGTTCCAGGTGCACGGCTCCACGTTCTACTGCGTCACCAACATGCCCGGCGCCGTGCCGCACACCAGCACCTACGGCCTCACGAACGCCACGATCCCCTACGTGGCCCGGATTGCGGACCTCGGCTGGCGGGAGGCCATGCGTGCCGATCCGGCCCTGGCCGCCGGGCTCAACACCCACGCGGGCGAGGTCACCCACCCGGGCGTTGCCGAGGCCCTGGACCTTCCGTTGCGGGCCGTGGAGGACGTGCTCGCCTAGCCTGCCCGACGGCGCAACTCAGGTTGCGTCGTCGTCCCGCGTGGGGGCGGCGGTAACCGCCACGCGTCCGTCCTTGCGGCGGAAGATGACCCAGTAGTACAGGCCGATCATGGCGCCCCCGCCCACGATGTTGCCGAGCGTGACGGGGATGAGGTTCGCGAGGAGGAAGGC
>CAZTOM010000096.1:0-8370 GCA_964615555.1 uncultured Actinomycetaceae bacterium | reverse complement strand
AAGCGCTGATCGCGCAGGCGCACCATGCCGCGATTGCGGAGGTGGTTGCATTCATAGAACGTGAGGTTGCAACCACCCGAGTTGGTGCAACCGGCATCGACGGTGCCGCAGCTCAAGTGGATGTCACAGGCGTGATCGCGACCGCATTCGATCATTACGATTCCCGTGCTGGTGACCCGCACTTGCACACGCACGTTGTGATCTCGAACAAGGTCCAGACGGCGCAAGACGGCAAGTGGCGTTCTCTTGATGGCAGACCGATGCACGCCGCCGTCGTAGCGCTTTCAGAACTCCACGAGGCAGTATTTGCCGATCACATGACGCGCGCATTCGGTGTCGAATGGGAGTCCCGGGACATGGGTCGTGATCGCAACCCCGCATGGGCGATCAGTGCTGTGCCTGAGGCGTTGGTGTCGGAGTTCTCGACTCGTTCCCGCCATATTGATGTCGAGAAGAACCGCCTCATCGCTGACTACATTGAGAAGCATGGCAAGCAGCCCACGACGGCGACGATTCTCAAGCTCCGAGCCCAGGCAACCCTTGCAACCCGGCCCGAGAAGCAGGTGCGATCCCTGGCGGAACTCACCTCAGATTGGCGTACCCGTGCAACGCGCTTACTCGGTCAAGATGCAACCCGGTGGGCACAAGACGTTGCAGTGAACCCTCCCGCGATGTTGTTGCGTGCTGATGATGTGCCCCTCGTTGTGATTGCTGAGATCGGGCAGGCAGTGGTGGAGGCCGTGGGTGAGAAACGGTCAACGTGGCGGCGCTGGAACCTGCACGCCGAAGCATCCCGTCAACTCATGGGATGGCGCTTCGCCTCTATGGTGGATCGTGAAGCGATCACCGGGCTTGTGGTCGATTCGGCCGAGAACGCATCGCTACGTCTGACACCGCCTGAACTAGCGTCGAGCCCTGTCGTCTTCCAACGAGATGATGGCACGAGCCGGTTCCGCCCGAAGCACTCCACCGTGTATTCCTCCGAAACCCTGCTTCAAGCAGAAGACCGCCTCCTGCAACGTGCCCGCGCCACGGTGTCACCGACTGTGGCGCTTACGACGGTCGAGCAGATCACCCCTCTTCCTGATGATGATGGGCGGATGCTAAGCGATGACCAAGCGACGGCACTCGCGTCGATCGCGGTGTCCGGGCGAACTATCGACGTGCTTGTGGGGGCAGCCGGTGCCGGGAAGACCACCGCGATGAACGCGCTCCGCCGTGCATGGGAGACGGAATATGGCGCTGGGTCGGTTGTTGGCCTCGCGCCGTCAGCTGTTGCCGCAGAAGTTCTCGCTGAAGATCTCGGTATCGCTACAGAGAACACTGCGAAGTGGTGGCACAACCACCTCACCCACGGCACCACGTTCACGGCTGGTCAGCTCGTGATCATTGACGAAGCGAGCCTTGCCGGTACTCATTCACTGGATCGCATCACAGGACTTGCCGAAACGGCGGGCGCGAAGGTACTGCTCGTTGGCGACTATGCGCAACTGCAATCCGTAGACGCCGGTGGGGCGTTCGCGCTGCTGGCCGGTGACCGGAACGACGCACCCGAACTGATCGATATTCACCGGTTCAGCAACGAGTGGGAAAAGACCGCATCCCTTGATCTTCGGCACGGCCGCACCGACATCATCGACACCTATATCGATCATGACCGCATCCACGACGGTGACGAAGACACGATGACAGACGCCGCTTATGCGGCCTGGCGTGAAGACACCGCGGCGGGACTCGTGTCGGTGTTGATCGCGGAGACCAATGAGACCGTCACCGCACTCAACAACCGTGCCCGCGCCGATCTGATTCTTGACGGTAGGCTGCGCCCGAGTCGTGAGGTGGAACTCAACGACGGGTCGCTGGCAAGTATTGGGGACACGATCATTACTCGACGTAACGACAGGCGACTGCGCACGAAGGACACATGGGTGCGCAACGGTGGACGTTGGCAAATCACCCAGGTCCGTGACGACGGCTCGCTCACCGTACGGGCCGTCGGGCGTCGTTTTGGCGGCGCGATCGTGCTGCCTGCCGCGTACGTGTCTGAGCATGTTGATCTTGGCTACGCCGTCACGGCACACCGGGCACAAGGCATCACGACCGACACCGCGCACACGGTTGTGACCGCGACAACAACACGGGAGAACTTCTACGTCGCAATGACCCGCGGCCGCAACGCCAACCACGCCTATGTCGCCGTAAACCAACCCGATGATGCTCACAGCCAGCCCCACCCTGGCGATAACACCGATGCCACCGCCAGGTCCGTGCTCTACGGAGTCATGCAACACGTCGGCGCTGAACTCTCCGCACACGAAACCATCACGGCAGAGCAGGAACAGTGGGGCTCGATCGCCCAACTCGCCGCGGAGTACGAGACGATCGCGCAAGCCGCCCAACACGACCGGTGGGCGACGCTACTACATGCAAGTGGCCTCACACTCCAACAGACGGAAGACGTACTTGCCTCCGATGCGTATGGTGCACTATCGGCGGAGTTGCGACGAGCGGAAGCCAATCACCACGATGTTGACCGGCTCCTGCCACGCCTCGTACAAGCCCGCAGCGTCGAAGACGCAGATGACATCGCCTCGGTACTGCACGCCCGACTCGCCAAAGCAACCGTCCGTCCAGCCGGGTCAGGACGGAAGCGCAAACAGCCACGCCTGATCGCAGGACTTATCCCACACGCAGACGGGGCCATGAGCCCAGAAATGCGGCAAGCACTCAATGAGAGACAAGACCTGATCGAGCGGCGAGTAGAGGCCGTTCTCAACTCGGCAATTGCCGACAACGAAGACTGGGTTAAATCGCTCGGAGCGGTTCCTGAAGAACCGAAGGTTGCGTCCCTGTGGGTTTCGCAAGCAAGTATTGTCGCCGCGTACCGTGACCGTTATCAGATCAGCAGTGCGGCACCTTTAGGGCATACACCAGAGCGCGCCGCACAAAAGATTGACCGTGCGCGAGCCGTAAGGGCATTGAAAGCAACAAGAATTCTTGCTGCACCAAACGTTGTCCAGGAAACAACGATCTCGGGACACGCTGCGGTACGGTCACTGTAGAAACGGTGGCCAATCCTGTCTTTCCGCTGATATCCTTTAAATATAGAACCCGACCCCATCCCGGGGCCGGATTTTTTTGTCTGGACGATCCAGTATCCCTATGGCAACAAGCCAAGGTACCGCTATCGCAAGTCACGCGGAGGACTGGACCCTGTTCGCCGGAGTGCGACACCAAAGGAGGTGAGAGCGTGACAAGTGAGACACCTCACAGTGCTGCTGGACAAGCTCTCGGATACGTTCATCAGTGCATGTGGGCGCTTATCGAACTCGGTCGCAGAGCGAACCTGGAGCCGGCCTTGCATCTTCGACTCGAAGCCCTCGATGATATTGAGTTCGAAGCCGAAGGTTCTCCAGCAGAGTTGCTCCAGACTAAGCATCACCAACGAAACACCGGGTCAATCACAGCGAACACAGTAGACCTGTGGAGAACCCTTAATGTTTGGATGGGGTTGGCCAATACTGACAAATCAATACTTCGCCTTATTACGACTCAGCGCATTCATGATGACTCGGGGCTAGCGCATCTTCGCAGCGTCGGTAATGAACGAAATACAGCTGCTGCGGTGGACGAGCTTCTTACTGTGGCAACCGAATCAACTAACAGCACAACCTCCACATGGCGCCAGAAGTTTAGAGAACTTGATCATGATAAACGTGAGGAACTAGTTGATCGAATTATTATTGAAGACGGTTCAGCCCATGCGTCTGAGATTGATTCCGAATTAACAAAAATCTTCCGGTATGCCTATCCGCCCGGACGTGATGAAGTGTTCGTACAACTCCTGAAGGGCTGGTGGTACGGTATAGCGGTCAGGCTCCTGGATCGCAGCCTCGAAACGGTGACCGGTCAAGATCTCATCGCGCAGGTGAACGAGATATCTGACCAGCTGAAAAGTGACTCTCTTCCTATCGATCCCAGCATCATGCAAGAAAACGACGAGTCGATTGCTGAAATTTATAAGGATCGTGAGTTTGTTCAGCAATTACTGTGGATTGCGTTGGATGACAATCGCCTCTGGAAAGCAATACGTGATTACCACAGATCATTCACCCAACGCTCATTTTGGTTGCGGCATCAACTTCTCGGTGAGTCTGAACTAAACCATTTTGCCTTCCGTCTCCACGACGAGTGGGAGCATATCTTTGATGCTCAGGTTGCCCGAATGCGGCGAACAGCGCGAAACGACTCCGAAATTGTTGGTCAAGAAGTCCTCGAGTCATTAGTGAGGGAATCACGCGCACGTTTACGTGACAGGTTCGACGAACCGTGGTTCAACCGAGGCATGTTTCATGCACTTGCTGATGGTGAACTAGGTTATCGTGTGGGCTGGCATCCCGAGTTTGAATCGAAGTTGGAGAGGATGCTAAGTCATGTCGCAATTGACTAAAACCAACATTCCAGACCGACGCCCACCCGAAGCAGTTGCCCTCTTCAACGCTGTACTAACCTCGGAACTTCTAGTGAACGCATGTTGGGCGAAATCACAGAAGGGGCTAACTGGTCTCTCCTGGCCAACTGCCTTTCTCATACTTCCATTAGCCCTGCACCCGCCAACAAGGGAGACTCTTCCGCGAGATCGACGCATCACGCTCGCCCGATGGGCAGTCAAACATCATGATCTCTTGGCCGACATGGAATATCGCGTTGCGAACATGGTTCTACCGACGAAGCGAGCGATTCGTCATGGATTGCGTGCTGGAAGGCTTGGGCTCGACGGCACTAACTTGATCGCCTTGGTGCGACCAATAACTCCAAATAAGAATTGGCCCGACGAAATTCGAGACTCAGTCAAAGCGGCGCGATTCTGCGGCCAGTGGTTTAACGGCATCGAGACGCATATGGCGTTTGAATTACTCGGAATAGGAAGTTGAGCATGCAAATTGTCTCCCTGGGCGTTTTTGGAAAGCAGGGCCATCGTCGGGATGTTAATTTTAAACTCGGTGCCCTCAATGTCTTGACGGGTAAATCCAAGACCGGAAAATCCGCCATTCTTGACATAGTCGAGTATTGCTTGGGTCGCGACACTGTCACCATCCCAACAGGTGTTATCAGCGATAACGCATCATGGTATTACGTGTTGGTGCAATTCGAAAACGAAAGAGTTTTAATCTGTCGTCCGAACCCCCACACTGCGTCTACACAACGCGCTATGGTTCGGACCGGTGGTCTCGACCTTAGTCCGCCCCAGTTCGACGAGCTTGAGGTGAACGCCGACACGGACGTTGTCAAGGACACTTTGACTCAACGGCTTGGGATTGAGTCTTATACTGTCGACCCAGAAGCTGGATCGTTACGTCAGCCTTTTGATGTTTCAGTGCGACAAGCTCTTTTCTATAGCTTTCAGAATCAGAACGAGATCGCAAACCGAGATGTCCTGTTCCACAGACAGGTGGATAACGACATCAAGACCACCATTAAAGACACGCTGCCCTACTTTCTGGGAGCGGCAACACCAGAGCAGGGCGCACTTCGGCGCCAGCTAGTAGCGACTCGTAGAACACTCCAACGAACACAAAACAGTATTCGGTCGGCACAAATCGACTTGGATCAACAGGACAGCCGAGTCTCCCACCTGATAAAGTCCGCAGTCAGCCTCGACATCATTCCAATTGATGCGAGCATCAACGCGAGTGACGGCATCAGGGCACTGCTTGAAGGGATTCTCTCGTATCGAGTAGAAGACACTGGTTCGGAGGAACCTGACGTTGCTTCAAGGAGACGGGAGCTTGCTGATGAGGGCCGTGCGATACGCCATAGGTTACGCGAACTCGATGATCAGATTGAACTACTCACGCGGTTGCAGTATGAGCAGACTGATTCTCAAATGGAGGCGCAGTATCAAGTAGATCGACTTAGCGCACTCGACCTTATGCTTCCGAAATCTTCGCAGGATGAGGGAGACGCGGCAGTTTGTCCACTGTGTGATCAAGGACTCCCACATCCCGATGAAAGCATTGTGGAACTGCGGAATCTACTGGACTCACTTGGCACACGTATCACTGCCTCAAAAGGCGTGTCCACACGTAGGCAAGGCACGATCAAGAGGCTGACAGACTCGCGGGCACCACTAATTGAAGCGCTACAGGAGAACGTTATTGAGCTGGACGCAGTCGCAGAGCAAGAGACAGCGCTTCTCGCAGGTCAGGAACGACGCGAGCGCATCGCGTTTTTGCAAGGCAGAGTGAGTCAAGAACTTGAGCGTGGTGTTGACATCGCTTCAGACCTGGCAGAGTTACGGAACGCAGAGCGCCGGTACAAGGGGCAAGTCGCTCGGTTAGAAGAAATGAATGAGCGCGATGATCCTGCGGCTGCTCTACGCGCCGCAATAGATTCGATATCTGAACTGATGACGGACTACGCGCGCTACCTGCAGCTTGAAGGCTCAGAACACTTCGTTCGTCTTGACCCGGTCGAACTCACCGTCGTAGTTCAGCGACCTGGAGGACGAGTACCACTCGGGCGCATGGGTAGTGCGGAGAACTGGGTGGGTTATCACCTGGTTGCACATCTAGCTCTACATCATTGGTTCACAATCGAGGGTCGCCCCGTGCCCAGATTCATCATGTTCGACCAGGTAACCCAAGCATTCTTCCCAGAAGAAGTGGTAGACGCAGCTGAGGATGAGAATGCTGATTGGGAGGCCGTTAGAAGACAGTTCACGTTGATGCGCGATGTAGTGACGCAACTCGACGGAGAACTACAAGTAATCACTTGTGATCACGCGAACCTAACTGACGAATGGTTCCAAGATGCAGTCATTGAAAACTGGAGGAATGGGGTAGCTCTGATCCCAATCGACTGGTTTGACGCCGCTGGTAACTAGATCATTTCGCGCAAGTCTAGCTGAGAGATGGTCGCTTTTATTTCCCGTTGTTGCCTAGCGCTTTCGTTTCATTTCTATGAGGAGTAGGATCTCTAGGGAGGCGGGACCTCCTCACCAACGCGCCACTTGTGGCAGACCCTCCAGGTCACTCTTCAACGCATCGCCTCGTCGGAGTTGTTTGTGCGATGGAGAGGAACGAGACCGTGATCCGCTTGCTCTGGACTGGAAGCGTCCATACCCGAAATTTTCTGCGTCGGTACATGCCGACCAATATCCTGCTTGATGCGATCCGCACCCCACGCGGTCTCAAATGGGGTGTGCCAGCGATGCTGTTGGCGATCCCATACTTCTTGATCGCGGCAATCCTGGTACAGGTCATCAATGATGGCGGCCCAGCTTGGCTCAATGTGCTTGTCCTGTTGAGCATTTGGAACGGACTCAAGATGTTGTGGATCGGCCCGTTGAGTCTGATACTGCTCGCGCGTCTCCAGGTCAACCGGCTCAAAGCCAGACCCAGAATTCAGCAGAGGACCCAGCATGTGCTGGGCGAAGAGGCTGAGTATCGTGATTTAGAAACAACGCGCTGATCCGCGTGATTATCTACACGCGCACCACAGGCCCAAACGATCCGTACTGCGATCGTTGATCTCATGGGCTCCCTCAGAGATCACGGTGAGCTGAATTAGCGGCACGAGCATGTGCCGAGTATCTGTCCATACGGAATGCTTCGGCGCTGAGTGGCGGCATCGAGCCTGAAGACGGATGTTTCTCGGAAAGCGCTCTTACGTCGTTGGCGTTGGTCACGACACTGGCGATGCCCTGGGCAATGAGTCGATGCGGGCCATAACTCGTGGCACTTGTCACCGGCCCCGGAACCGCACCGACGCTGCGCCCCAGCGAGTATGCCTGTTGAGCCACCAGCAACGAGCCCGACCGTGAACCGGCTTCAATGATCGTCGTTGAACCAGAAAGTGCAGCTTCGATGCGGGCACGGGCCATGAACCGTGCTCGTGTCGGCGTGGCTCCCGGCGGCTGCTCGCTCACCAACAGTCCGACATCGCTCACGCGTTCAAGCAAATCTCGATGACCCGCTGGGTATGGACGGTCAATTCCACCGGCCATCACCGCAATCGTATGACCCGCAACAGCCAACGCAGACCGGTGTACTTCACCATCTATGCCGTATGCGCCACCAGCAACAATGACTTTCCCGTCACTGGCAAGGTCAGCAGAGATCTCGTTCGCGACCTGGACGCCGTAGCTGGTTGCCGCGCGTGCACCCGTGATCGTAAAGCGATCACTCTCTGGCATTGCCAGTAGCGACTCCTCGCCTTTGACCCAGAGGACGTAGGGAGCACCGTCGCCGAGATCTTGGAGCGACGCCGGATAGCTGCCATCGCCGGGAATAAGCGTCTTGAAGCCACCGTGCTCAGTGAGGTCGAGTGCTTCTTGGATCAGTCGTGGTTCCACCCGGGGCAGCAAGC
>CAZTOM010000095.1:0-8376 GCA_964615555.1 uncultured Actinomycetaceae bacterium | reverse complement strand
CACGAACCCGGCCGCGAGCACGATCACGATCCCGAGGATTCCCCAGTACTGGGTGTTCTCCGCGCCGGTCACGGCGGCGCCGATCCCGATGAACCAGAAGTACAGCGCGGGGGAGACGAAGGAGATGGCGCGGCCGGTGGTGGCGTACAGCCCGAACACCTCGCCGGCCTTGCCCTCCGGGACCAGGCGGGCGAGGAACGATCGGGATGCGGACTGGGTGGGGCCAACGAACGCGGTCATCATGAGGCCGATGATCCAGAAGGGGAGCTTGCCGGCATCGTGCAGGAAGAACACGAGGATGCCGAGCACTACGAGTGAGCCGAGTGAGAAGAGGATGACCTTCTTGGGGCCGAACAAATCATCGAGCTTCCCGAAGGCGATGGTGGCGATACCGGCGATGATGTTCGCCGCCGCGCCGAACATCAGCACCTCGGTGGTGGAGAAGCCGAACGTCAGGCCGGCAATCACGGCACCGAAGGCGAAGACGCCGTTCAGGCCATCGCGGAAGAGGGCGGAGGCGCCCAGGAAGTAGATGGTGTGGCGGTCCTGGCGCCAGATGCGGGCGATCGTGCGGCCCAGCTCCTTGTAGGAGTCCACCACGCCCATCTTGGGCGGCGGGCCGGCGAGCGGCTTGTCCTTCAGGTTCACGAACGTGGGGATCGTGAACACGAGGATCCACACCATGCAGATCACCATGGAGAGGCGGGTGCCCATACCGTCTTCGGCCCAGTACGTGCCACGCGGCATGATGAACCCGAGCGCACAGATAAGCAGCACGATGATGCCGCCCAGGTAGCCCATGCCCCAGCCGAAGCCGGAGATGCGTCCCACGTTCTCCGGGGTGGAGATGTCATCGAGGATGGCGTTGTTGTTGACGCCCGCGATCGAATCGATGAGGGTGCCGAGGCCGAAGATGCCGAGCCCCACCCACAGGTATGCGGGTTCGGGCTTCACGAAGAAGAGGGCGCCGGAGAGGAGCGCGATCACCCAGGTCATGTTCCGCAGGTTGCGCACGGTGCGCCCGGAGCGGTCCGAGTTCTGGCCGAGCACCGGCGCCATGAGCGCCACCAGGATTCCAGCGATCGTCACCACCAGGCCGTGGGCCTGGGAGACCTCGTTCTCCGGACCAAAGGGCGCGCCCGTGATGTACGCGGCGAACACGAACGTGGTGATCACGGTGGCGAAGGGCTGGGTGCCCCAGTCCCAGAACGCCCAGGAGACGATCTCCTTGCGACTGGCGGGCTTCTTGGCGAGGGCTCGCGCACCTGCAACAGATCCCTCGAAGGGATACTGCGGACCGGGGGAGCCGTCGGAGGGGAGGGCGGGCTCGGGGATTCGATCGTGGGTCACAGTGACGAGCGTATGGGGAAAATGTGAACGCGCAATGTCTAACGGCGGCGCGTAGCATCGGTCGCATGGCTGAGATGGCGGGAAACGGCACCCCTCAGGACCTCCACGAGCGCATCCGCGCCGAACTCCAGGTGGTCCGGGACTTCGATGCCGAGCGTGAGTCCGAGCGCCGGATCGCGTTCCTCGCGGGCTACCTCCAGCAGACGGGCCTCAAGGGCTACGTGCTGGGGATCTCCGGTGGCGTGGACTCCACGGTGGCCGGACGGCTGGCGCAGCTCGCCTGCGAGCGGGTGCGGGACGAGGGCGGTGAGGCCACCTTCGTGGCGATGCGCCTGCCCTACCACGTGCAGGCGGACGACGTGGATGCCAAGCACGCCCTCGAGTTCATCAACCCGGACGAGGTTGCCCACGTGAACGTGGGTCCGGCCACGGACGCCCTGTGGGCGGGGCTCTTGGAAGGCGGGGCCGCCCCGGATCCGGACCGCTACACGGACTTCGTGAAGGGCAACGTGAAGGCCCGCCAGCGGATGGTCGCCCAGTTCACGGTGGCGGGGGCCCGGTCCATGCTCGTGATCGGGACGGACCAGGCCGCGGAGGCCGTGGTGGGCTTCTACACCAAGTTCGGCGACGGCGCCGCGGATGTCACCCCCCTCACCGGCCTGCCCAAGCGGCGCGTGCGGGAGATCGGGGAGTACCTCGGGGCCCCTGCGAGCCTGGTCAACAAGGTTCCCACGGCGGACCTCGAATCGGACAAGCCGCTCCTCGCGGACGAGGTGGCGCTCGGCGTCTCCTACAACCACGTGGACGACTTCCTCGAGGGAATTCCCGTCCCGCCCGAGGCCGAGGAGACGATCCTGCGCTGGTACCACCGCACCGGCCACAAGCGCGAGATGCCGCTCAGTCCGCAGACGTGGGAGGAACGACAGCGCTAGCGCGTCCCACCCGCGCCGCGCCCCACCCGCGCCGCGCACACCTGCCCACGCACCCCACCGTGCCGGCGAACCCCCACCCGCCCGATAACCTTGGTTCCATGGCGCTGCACCTCTATGACTCTGCCACCCGGCAGATCCGCCCCTTCGACCCACTCGAACCCGGCCGGGCGGGAATCTACGTGTGTGGCCCCACCGTGCAGTCCTCCCCCCACGTGGGCCACCTGCGCACCTTCCTCGCGTTCGACGTCCTCCGCCGCTGGATGGAGCGCTCCGGCTACGCGGTCACGATGATCCGCAACGTCACGGACATCGATGACAAGATCCTCGCGAAGTCCGCGGAGGCGGGCACGCCCTGGTGGGCCCACGCCTACACGCACGAGCAGGAGTTCCAGGCCGCCGCGGACGCCCTGGGCATCCTGCGCCCCACCTACGAACCGCGCGCCACCGGCCACGTCCCGGAGATGATCGAACTGGTCCAGCTCCTGATCGAGCGCGGCCACGCGTATGCGGGTACCCCCGGCAACGTCTACTTCGATGTCCGTTCCTTCCCCGAGTACGGCGCCCTCACCAACCAGGGCCTCGACGAGATCGAGGACACCGAGGACGCCGCCACGGACAAGCGCGACCCCCGCGACTTCGCCCTCTTCAAGGCCCCCAAGCCGCACGAGCCCGCCTCCGCCTCCTGGAACACGCCGTGGGGCCGGGCCCGGCTCGGCTGGCACCTCGAGTGCTCCGCGATGGCCCACCGCTACCTCGGCGAGACCTTCGACATCCACGGCGGCGGCCTCGACCTCCGCTTCCCCCACCACGAGAACGAGCAGGCCCAGTCCCGCGCCGCCGGCTACAGCTTCGCGCGCTACTGGATGCACTCGGCGTGGGTCACGCAGGAGGGGGAGAAGATGAGCAAGTCGCTCGGTAACTTCCTCCTCGTCTCCAACGTCCTGGACCGCCTCCCCGCCCCCGTGGTCCGGCTCGCCCTCGTGGGCGCGCACTACCGCTCCATGGTGGAGTTCACCACCACCTCCACCGCGGAGGCCGCCGCGAACTGGGACCGCTTCACCGGCTTCGTCTCCCGCGCGCTCGAGTTCCTCGGCCCCGACGGCGCCCCCAACCCGGGCGGCACCGCCTCGCCGTCCGTCTCCCTCCCCGACGGCGTCCCCCACCCGGGCGGCACCGCCTCACCCGTGGGCGCGGGAATACCGACGGAAATCGGCAACAGCCCAGGCGGGGGTGGGGGCGCGGGAATACCGACGGAAATCGGCAACAGCCCAAGTGGGGGTGGGGGCACCGGAATACCGACGGAAATCGGCAACAGCCCCGGTGGGGGTGGGGGTGGGGGTGCGGGGGTTCCCAGGGAGTTCGCGGCCGCGATGGACGACGACCTCGGCACCCCCGCCGCACTCGCCGTCATCCACGACCACGTGCGGCGCGGCAACACCGCCCTCGCCGCGGGAGACCGGGCGGAGGTGGCCGCGCGCCTCACGGACGTGCGTGCCATGCTGGACGTGCTCGGGCTGGACCCGCTGGATCCGCAGTGGGCCACCACCAGCAGTGGGGACGACGGCAAGGACCAGGCGCTCGAGGTCCTCGTGGGCCACATGCTGGAACAGCGCACGGAGGCCCGGGCCAGCAAGGACTGGGCGCGCGCAGACCAACTGAGGGATGCGCTGGGAGCGGCGGGCGTCGTCGTCGAGGACCGGGCAGACGGTGCCAGCTGGCACCTGAAGGGCAACTGACATGGCAGGTAACTCGCAGCGCCGCGGCGCGGTAAGCAAGAAGAAGTACGCACCCAAGGTGGGGTCCGGCGGGCAGCGCCGTAAGGGGCTGGAGGGCAAGGGGCCCACGCCCAAGGCGGAGGACCGCGTCTACCACCCGGCGCACGCGCGCAAGGTGACGGAGGAGCGGCGGGAGGCGGCGCGGCCGCGCAAGCGCCTGCCCGGCTGGGTGCGCGAACTCCCGGAGGGCACCGAGTTCGTGGTGGGCCGCAACCCGGTGGCCGAGGTGGCCGCGGCGGGCATGCCGATGCTCGGGGTGTACGTGGCCTCCGGGATGACGAGCGATGACCGCGTGACCGAGGTGATGCAGGCCGCCACCGCTGCCGGCACGCAGCTCGTCGAGGTGCAGCGGGCGGAGCTGGACGCGATCGCGGACGGGCAGAACCACCAGGGGATCGCCCTCGCGGTCCCGGCGTTCGACTACACCGAGGTCCCAGACGTGGTGGCCGAGGCCCGCTCCCGCACGGCCACACCGCTGTTCGTGGCCCTCGACTCCGTGACCGACCCCCACAACCTGGGCGCCGTGATCCGCTCGGCCGGGGCGTTCGGCGCGGACGGGGTCATCATCCCCACCCGCCGCGCGGCCGGCGTAACCGCCGCCGTGTGGAAGGTCTCCGCCGGCGCCGTGGCACACGTGCCCGTCTCGCGCGTCACCAACCTGGTGCGCACGCTGGACGAGATGAAGAAGGACGGTTTCTTCGTGGTGGGCCTGGATGGCGGCGGGGAGGTCAGCATCGAGGGCCTCGAGCTCGCCGACCGACCCCTCGTGGTGGTCACCGGCGCCGAGGGTGCCGGGCTCTCCCGGCTCGTGCGCAGCACCTGCGACGTGATCGCCTCCATCCCGATCTCCCGGCGGGTGGAGTCCCTGAACGCGGCGGTAGCCACCGGGATCGGGTTGTACGAAGTGTCGAGGATACGGAGACTGGAGTCATGACCCTCTGGCAGCGTACGGACGGCTCCCTGCTGGGCACCGATGTCCGTGGTAAGCGCGACGAGCTCGCGGAATACCTCCAGTACCACTGCGTGCCGGCGGTCTTGGAGCTCTACCCGGACTCCGACGACATGGTGGGCATCGCGATCCTCGCCGATCCGGACGGACGCGCGGCGTTCGTGCGGGACGGGTCGCTCGCGAGCGGGCTGGAGATCGAGGACCTCGCGGCAGACATCGCGGAACGCTTCGACCTCACCGTGGTGCTGGGCGAGGTCTCCGTGGAGATGTTCGACGAGGGCATCGAGTTCGAGGACATGGAGGAGGGTGCCGAGGGCGGTGCTGGTGTGCGTGCGGGTGCTGGTGCCGGCACTCCCGCCGAGGCCGCCGAGGGCGCGGACGGCGCTGAGGGCGCTGGCGATGGCGCCGGTGCCGACGCCCCGCACGAGGGCCGGATCGGCCCCGGCGGCTTGGACCCGGACGACCCCATCCGCTCTATCCGCGCTGTCACCATCACCTCCGCCGGCGAGGAGTACTTCCCGGCGCTCGCGCGCTCGCTCGGCGAGCCGGTGACCACCGCATCTGCCGGCACCCGCGAGGTGGTCCTCACCACCGTCGGCGAGACGCCCCCCGGCACCTTCGGCTGGGAGGAGTCCGCGCTGCCGATCGTGCAGCTCGTGGCCGGCGAGGACCGCAGCGTCATCGCGTTCTCGGACGAGTCCTCCACCGCCCGCACGTGGGGCACCGAGCGCATGTTCGTCACCGGCGCGGCCGATCCCACGCCCGCCCTCACCGCACAGCTCGCCCCCCTCGACTCGGACGACGACGACGCCCGCGTCATCGCCTCCGTCTCACCCACCGCCGACCTCGAGGCCGTGGCGGCCGCCCTCCGGGCGCCCGCGGCGGAGGGCCCGGCGCTGCTGCTCGAGGCGCTCGGGATCGGGGCGGACTTCGCCGACTTCCTCGAGGGCACCGTGAGTGCCGAGGAGATGCCGGGTGCGCGCATGTGGGAGCCGGCCACGGCAGCGCAGATGTTCCGCGCCGCCATCGACGACGTGATCGATGACGCCGCGGACCTGAAGATGGTGGAGATGGCCTCCGACTTCGATGCCCGCTGGCCTGCCATCTCACGCACCCTGTCCATCGCCAAGGCGGCGGCGGGTTCCGGGCTGATCGTGGCGGCGGTGCGCTCCACCCGCGCGTGGCGCGGGGCCGGGGCGCTCACCGGCGCGGTCCTGGTGCTGGACGCGATGGCGGACGTGGCGCTCTTCGAGTGGCTGCGCCGCAGGCGCGAGGGCCGCTAGCCCTCCACCCGGGTGATTTCCGCGGTGTCCGGCTCGGAGAGGAAGACCCGCTCGTCCTGACGGCGGGCGAGGTAGCCGTCCACATAGGAGCGCACGGCCTCCGGTGTGGGCACGTCGCGGCCGCGCTCCTGGCTGAGGTACCAGCGGTGCTCGAGGATTTCGTGGAAGATCTGCGGCGCATCGAGGCGGGTGCGCAGCTCGCGCGGGACGAGTGCGATGGTGGGCTGGTAGACGTTGGTGAGCCAGTCGTGGGCCACGAACTCGATGGGCTGGTCCAGCTGGTCCGTGATGGCCCGGTACTCCTCCATGTCGTTGATCATCCGCTTGGCCTGGTTCTCCTCCACGTCCAGGCCGGTCAGCCGCATGATCTGGCGGTGGTAGTGGCCCGCGTCCACCACCTTCGGCTTGATGCGGAGGTGGGAGAGATCGTCCTCCGTGATCAGTTCGAGCTCGTCCACGTCGTAGCCGAGCTGGTTGAGCTGGTTCACGCGGTCCGTCACCCGCCAGCGCTCGTGCGCGGAGAAGGTGACGGAGCCGGTCACTGCGCCCCAGAGGTCGTGGTAGCGCTGCTCGATCCGGTTGCCCACCGCGATCACGTCCTCGTCCTCGCCCACGATCCCGCCGGCCTGGAGGTCCATGAGCTCGCCGATGATGTTGGTCCGCGCCAGGTCGATGTCGTAGTGGCGCTGGCCCCGGGTGAGCTTGCCGTGCAGCTCGCCGGTCTCCGCGTCCACCACGTAGGCGGCAAACGCGCCGGCGTCCCGTCGGAAGAGCGTGTTGGACAGGGAGACGTCCCCCCAGAAGAACCCCGCGAGGTGCACGCGCACCAGGAGCACGGCGAGCGCATCGATGAGGCGTTCGGAGGTCTCCGCGCGCATCTCCTGGGAGAAGAGGGCGCGGTAGGGCAGGGAGTACTGGAGGTGCTGGGTGATGAGCACGGAGTTGAGCTCCTCACCGTGTTCGTCGGCCCGGCCGGTGATGACCGCGAGGGGAGCCACGCACGGGACCCCGATCCGGTTCAGGGAGCGCAGCATCTCGTACTCGCGGTGCGCCACCATGGCGGAGATCTCCTTCACGGCGATCACGGAGCCGGAGAGCATCGCGAAGCGCACCACGTGCCGGGAGATACCGCGGGGCAGGGCTACCAGGACGTCCTGGGGCCAGTCCTCCAGCGGGATGTCCCAGGGGAGGTCGAGGAGCGCCGGGTCGAGCGTGGCGGCAGTGATCTGGAGCTGGGATGGCACGGCACCAGTCTAGGTGGGGCGGTCCCACCCGTCCGCGCGCCCTCTTCGCGGGCGCACATCACCCCTGCCGATCGCTGATGCGCTACGCGCCAGAAACCCCCCCGGACGCGCCCGAAATACCGGAGGCCGGCACCCCATGCGGGATGCCGGCCTCCGGGAGGGAATTCCTCACTCAGGCTTCGATGCGCTCTCCGGTCTGCGCGTGGAAGGTGTGCTGGCCGTGGGGCTCGATCACAACGTGGATGGTGGAGCCCTTCTCGGGGACCTTGCGCGGGTCGATCCGGACCACGATCTGGTCGGAGTCGTCGCCGGAGCCCAGCTTGGCGCCGTCGGCGGCGCGGCCCACGAGCTCGCCGTACACGTACGCGTCGGAGCCGAGCTCCTCCACCAGGTTCACCATCACGGGGATGGTGCCGGGGCGGGCCTCGGAAACCACCTCGAGGTCCTCGGGGCGGAAGCCGATCGTGATGGAGTCGCCACCGGCGGCGGCGAGCACCTCACGGGTGAGCGGGAGCGAGGCGCCACCGAGCACGGCGTGGTCGCCCTCCACCTTGAACGTGCCGATGTTCATGGCGGGGGAGCCGATGAAGCCGGCCACGAACACGTTCGCCGGGGTGTCGTACATGTCGCGCGGGGAGCCCACCTGCTGGAGGATGCCGTCCTTCAGCACGGCGATCCGGTCACCCATGGTGAGGGCCTCGGTCTGGTCATGGGTCACGTAGACGGTGGTGACGCCGAGGCGGCGCTGCAGCGAGGCGATCTGGGTACGGGTCTGCACGCGGAGCTTCGCGTCCAGGTTGGACAGCGGCTCGTCCATGAGGAACACCTGCGGCTGACGCACGA
>CAZTOM010000094.1:2967-8458 GCA_964615555.1 uncultured Actinomycetaceae bacterium | reverse complement strand
ACCCGGCAACCCCTACGCTTCCGCGTCCTCCTCGGGCGCCGGCGCCTCGCCTGGCTCGCCGGACTCCACGGGCTCCACGGGCCCGTCCGGTGATCCGGTCGCCTCAGGCTTAGGCAGCACCCTCTCCCCCGCCTCGTAGCGCCGCCCGGAGTAGCTCGGGTTCAGCAGGTTCTCCGCGGAGAGCACCCGGTCCACCTCCTCCTCGGTGAGCAGCCCCATCTCGAGCACCACCTCGCGTACGGAGCGCCCGGAGGTCGCGCAGGCGCGCCCCACCCGGTCGCCGTTGTGGTGGCCGATGAGGGGCACCAGGTAGGTGACGAGCCCGATCGAGTTCATCACGTACTCTCGGCAGCGCTCCTCGTTCGCGGTGATGCCGTCCACGCACTTGGTGCGCAGCGTGTCGCAGGCGTTCACGAGCAGGCTGATCGAGTCGAACATCGCCTGCGCGAGTGCCGGCTCCATCACGTTGAGCTGGAGCTGGCCGGCCTCGGAGGCCATCGTGACCGTGATGTCGTTGCCGATCACGTTGAAGCACACCTGGCTCACCACCTCGGGGATCACCGGGTTCACCTTGCCCGGCATGATCGAGGAGCCGGCCTGCAGCTCGGGCAGGTTGATCTCCTTCAGGCCCGCGCGCGGCCCGGAGGAGAGGAGGCGCAGGTCGTTGCAGATCTTGGAGAGCTTGGTGGCGAGCCGTTTCAGGGCGGAGTGGGTGGCCACGTACGCCCCGTTGTCATAGGTGGCCTCCACCAGGTCGTGGGCGGAGAAGATCTGGTAGCCGGAGACCTCGGCCAGCTTCGCGGCGGCCAGCTCCGCGTAGCCCTCGGGCGCGTTCAGGCCGGTGCCGATCGCGGTGGCTCCGAGGTTGACCTCGGCCAGCAGGTGCTCCGCGTTGTCGATGCGGCGCAGCTCCTCGGCCAGGTTGGAGGCGTAGGAGCGGAACTCCTGGCCGAGAGACATCGGCACCGCGTCCTGCAATTGGGTCCGGCCCATCTTCAGGACGTCCGCGAACTCCTCGCCCTTCGCCGCGAACGAGTTCGCGAGCTCCTCGATCGCCGTGTACAGCCGTCCGAGTGCGAGAAGGATCCCGATCCGGAAGCCGGAGGGGTAGGCGTCGTTCGTGGACTGCGACTTGTTCACGTGGTCGTTCGGGTTGATGAGGTCGTACCGGCCCTTCTCGAACCCCGCCACCTCGAGCGCGAGGTTTGCGATCACCTCGTTCGCGTTCATGTTCGTGGAGGTCCCGGCCCCGCCCTGGTACACGTCCACGGGGAACTGGTCCATGCACCGGCCCTCCTCCAGGACCAGGTCGCACGCCGCCACGATCGCGTCCGCCACGTCCTCGGGCAGCACGCGAAGCTCCTTGTTCGCGAGCGCCGCCGCCTTCTTCACCATCACCATGCCGCGGATCATCTCCGGCACGTCGTTGATCGCGGTGGACGAGATCTGGAAGTTCTCCACCGCGCGCAGCGTGTGGATTCCCCAGTATGCGTCTGCCGGTACCTCGCGCGGGCCGAGGAGGTCCTCCTCGGTGCGGGTGGTGGTCATGCTCTCTCCTTGGCGTCGGTCTCGGCGGCCGGGGTCCTCCGGCGCGCCAGTCCCTGCGATGCTACCGAGCCGGGCCCCCTCCCACCGTTCGAAAGGCCCCACCCATTCCCGACGACGCACCCCGCCCCCCGCCGTCGTCCCACCAGCACTCGCGCCCCCGCACCCGACGACGCACCCCGCCCCCCGCCGTCGTCCCACCAGCACTCGCGCCCCCCGCACCCGACGACGCACCCCGCCCCCCGGCGTCGTCCCACCGGACCCTGGCGCGGGGATTGCCCCACTTTTGTCTGGAACCTCTAAGATTTCGGGCATGGCACGCAACGGACCCACTTCCCCCGCATCGGATCGCGCCTACCCCGATGCGATGGCGGAGGCCCTGACGCAGGGCTCCTCGATGCTCGCGGCTGCGGCGTCCAAGCGGATGGAGGCCGACCTCGGCTGGGTGGGCAGCCTGGACGCGGCGGAGCGGTCCTGGCTGGGGATCGTGGCGCAGGAGGCGATCGCGAAGTTCGCGCAGTGGCTGCGGGACCCCTCATCGGCATCCACGAGCCCCACGGAGATCTTCCGGGCCGCCCCGCGCAGCCTCACCCGGGCGGTGTCCCTGCAGCAGACGGTGGCCCTCACGCGCCTGATCGTGTCCGTGGTGGAGGAGCAGGCGGTGGAACTGGTGGGCGCGGACATGGAGCCGCTCCTGCGCGAGGCGGTGCTGGTCTACTCCCGCGAGGTGGCGTTCACCGCGGCCGAGGTCTACGCGAACGCCGCGGAGACGCGCGGCGCGTGGGACGCGCGCCTCGAGTCGTTCGCGGTGGACGCGATCGTGCGCGGCGCACCGGACGAGACGCTGCGCTCCCGGGTCTCCACGCTCGGGTGGACCGGCGAGGGCGCGGCGCTCGCGCTCGTGGGTATCGCACCGGAGCGGCACTCGGCGGAGTTCTCCGCGGAACTGCGCCACTCGGCGCGCAACCTGACCCCCGATGCGCTGATCGGCCTGCAGGGCGACCGGGTGATCGCCGTGCTCGGCCACCAGAAGTCCCCGCTCGAAGTGGCCCGCAAGGTGGCCACCGTGTTCGAGTCGGGGCCCGTGGTGATCGGCCCCGAGGTGCGGGGGATCTCCGAGGCGGGCCGCTCCGTGCGCGCCGCGATGGCCGGGATGCTCGCCGTGCCGGCGTGGCCGAAGGCCCCCAACCCCGTGCTCGCCGACGACCTGCTGCCCGAGCGCATGCTCAACGGCGACCCGCTCGCGCGCAACATGCTGATCGAGTCCCTCTACAAGCCCCTCGCGGCCGCCGGTGCCACGCTGGTGGACACGCTCGAGGAGTACATCGAGCAGGGCCACTCCCTCGAGGGCGCCGCCCGCGAGCTGTTTGTACACCCGAACACCGTGCGCTACCGCCTGCGCCGGATCGCCCAGGTGGTGGGCTGGGATCCCACGGATCCCCGCGAGGGCTACGTGCTGCGCACCGCGCTGGCCGTGGGCCGGCTCGCGGACGCCGTGGGACCGAACGGGTCGCGGCCCTAGCGCCGCTCGGCGTGCCACGCGGCCCTGGCACCGCTCGGCGCGCGGGGTGAACCCGCCCGCCCGGTGCGGAGCGTGAGCCCGCCCGCCCGGAACGCGGCGTGAGCCCGCCCACACCGCTCGAAACGCTTTGTGGGGAATCCACAACGCTCCCCCGGTGACTTGTCGCCGCAGCGGCATGCTCGGCCTTCGGGTTTGTTGAGAAGATCGAACACGTGCTTGCGATCGTCGCGCCCGGACAGGGCTCCCAGACTCCCGGAATGCTCGAGCCCTGGCTCGCCGAACCCGGGATCGCGGACCTTGTCTCCGCCCTCTCCGCCGCCTCCGGCGTGGACCTTGCCACGCTCGGAACCACGGCGGACCAGGAGACCATCACCGACACCGCCAACGCGCAGCCCCTCATCGTGGCCGCCTCCCTCATCTCCGCCACCGCCCTGTTCGGGGACCTGCCCGTGCGCCGCGCCGGCGTGGTGGCCGGCCACTCGGTGGGAGAGCTCGCCGCCCTCGCGCTCGCCGGAGTGGTGCGCGCCGAGGACTCGGTGGCGCTCGCGGCGCGCCGTGGCTCACTGATGGCGGACGCAGCCGGACGGGTCCCCACGGGGATGAGCGCCGTCGTCGGCGGGGTGCGGGAGGACGTGCTGGAGGCGATCGAGGCGGCCGGGTGCGCGCCCGCGAACGTGAACTCGGCGCAGCAGGTGGTGGCGGCCGGGACCCCCGAGCAGCTCGCCCACCTGGCGGAGAACCCGTCCGCCCGCGCGCGAGTGATCCCCCTCCAGGTGGCCGGCGCGTTCCACACCGAGCACATGGCCCCCGCGCGTGACGCGTTCGCGGAGGAGGCCGCGCGCCTCTCCCCGCGCGACCCCGCCGTCCCCCTCCTCTCCAACCGCGAGGGTGCCGTGGTGTCCTCCGGGTCCGACGCACTCACCCGCCTGGTCACGCAGCTCACCTCCCCCGTGCGCTGGGACCGCTGCATGGCGCGCATGGCCGAGTTGGGCGTGAGCGGGATCGTGGAGCTCGCCCCCGGAGGGGTGCTGACGGGACTCGCCAAGCGGGAGCTGAAGGGCGTACCCGCCGTGGCGATCACCTCCCCCGCCGACCTCGACGCCGCCCGTGACCTCATCGAGGAGATCGCATGAGCCAGATCCGCGTGAATCCTGCCGTCCCGTACTCCCGCATCCTCAGCGTTGCCGGGGTGCGCGGTGACCTGGTGGTCACGAACGACGACATCGCCGGGCCGATCGACTCCTCCGACGAGTGGATCCGCCAGCGCACCGGGATCGTCACCCGGCGCCGGGCGAGCGAGGAGCAGACCCTGCTCGCCATGTGCATCGGCGCCGCCGAGGAGGCGATCGCCGGCGCGGGCCTCACCCCGGAGGAGATCGACACCGTGATCGTGGCCACGGTGACCCACCTGCACCTCACGCCCTCCCTCGCGGCGAGCCTCGCGGACCGGATCGGCACACAGGGTGCGGCCGCGTGGGACATCTCCGCCGCCTGCGCCGGCTACCCGTACGCGATCGGGCAGGCGGACGCCCTCGTGCGCTCCGGTTCGGCCCGGCACGTGCTGGTGGTGGGCGCCGAGCGCATGAGCGACGTGATCGACCCCACCGATCGCTCCATCTCCTTCCTGCTCGGCGACGGCGCCGGCGCGGCCGTGGTGGGGCCCTCCGCCGAGCCCGCGATCGGGCCCACGCTGTGGGGCTCGGACGGCTCGCACGACCAGACGATCCGCCAGACCCACTCGTTCGACACGTTCCGCACCGGCGAGGACACGTCCTGGCCCACGCTGCGCCAGGAGGGGCCCACCGTGTTCAAGTGGGCCGCCTTCGAGATGGCGAAGGTGGCGGCGCGCGCGATCGAGGCGGCAGGCCTGGAGCCTGCGGACATCGACGTGTTCGTGCCGCACCAGGCGAACATGCGGATCATCGACCAACTCATGAAGTCCCTGAAGCTGCGCGAGGACGTGGTGGTGGGACGCGATATTGCGGACACGGGGAACACCTCGGCCGCCTCGATTCCCCTGGCCACGGAGCGCCTGCTCCGCGAAGGCCAGGCAACCGGGGGTCAGCTCGCCCTGCAGATCGGCTTCGGAGCCGGTCTGGCGTACGCCGCGCAGATCGTGAAGCTCCCGGACTACCCGAACAACGCCTAAGGAGGCACCCCATGGCCCTGTCCAACGAAGAGATCCTTGCCGGCCTTGCCGAGATCGTGGCCGAGGAGACCGGTCTGCCCGCCGAGCAGGTGACCCCCGAGGCCACCTTCACCGACGACCTGGACATCGACTCGCTCTCGATGATGACGATCATGACCTACGCCGAGGAGAAGTTCGAGGTGCGCATCCCGGACGAGGAGGCCACCAAGCTCTCCACCGTCCAGGACGCCGTGGACTTCATCGCGGGCGCCCAGGCCTGATCGCGGCTGCGCCAC
>CAZTOM010000094.1:0-2867 GCA_964615555.1 uncultured Actinomycetaceae bacterium | reverse complement strand
CCACTGGCGCCCGGGGAGACCGGGCGCCCCACCAACCACGAGGAGATTCCATGAGGGTCGTCATCACCGGGATGGGTACCACCAACCCGATCGGGGGGTCCGTGCCCGAGACCTGGGAGGCCGCACTTGCCGGCCGCTCCGGTATCAACGCGTTCGACAACGACTGGATGGAGCGCTACGAGATCCCCGTGGGGTTCGCGGGATTCGCCGCCCGGGAGCCGGGCGAGGTACTCGGGGTGCGCGAGACGAAGCGCATGGACCGCTCCACGCAGCTCCTCATGGTGGCCGCCCTCGAGGCGTGGGAGGACGCCGGGGCCCCGGAGGTGGCCGGGGAGCGCCTCGGCGTGGTGGCCTCCTCCGGGATCGGCGGGGTCACCACCCTTCTGGACGGCTGGGACACGGTGCGGGAGCGGGGCGCCCGCCGGGTGCTCCCACTCACCGTGCCCATGCTGATGCCGAACGCCCCGGCAGCCAACCTCTCCGTGCGGTTCGGCGCAAAGGCCGGATCCCACGCCCCCGTCTCCGCCTGCGCCTCGGGTGCCGAGGCGATCGGGTGGGCGGTGCGGATGATCCGCTCCGGGGATGCGGACGTGATGATCGCAGGCGGTACCGAGGCATGCATCCACCCCTCCACGCTCGCGTTCTTCGCCAAGATGCAGGCCCTGTCCACCCGCAACGACGATCCGCAGGGCGCCTCACGCCCCTATGACGTGAACCGCGACGGGTTCGTGATGGGCGAGGGCGCCGGCGTCCTGGTGCTCGAGTCCGAGGAGCACGCGCTCGCCCGCGGCGCCACCATCTACGGCGAGGTGGTGGGCGTGGGCATGAGCGCCGACGCCTACGACGTGGCTCCCCCGGACCCCACCGGGGCCGGCCAGGAGCGGGCCATGCGCCTCGGGATCGCGGACGCGGGGATCGAGGGGAGCCAGGTCTCCCACGTGAACGCCCACGGCACCTCCACGCCCGCCGGAGACCTGGTGGAGGCCAAGGCAATCGCCCGCGTGGCCGGGGAGAGCGTGCTGGTCACCGCCACCAAGTCGATGACGGGCCACCTCCTCGGCGGAGCTGGGGCACTCGAGTCGATCCTCACGGTCCTCGCCCTGAAGCACCGCCAGGTGCCGCCCACGATCAACGTGGAGGATCCCGAGCCGGAGCTCCCGGTGGACCTGGTGCGGGACACCCCGCGGGACCTGCCCGGTGAGGGCGAGGTCTACGGGGTCAACAATGCGTTCGGATTCGGCGGCCACAACGTGGCCCTCGTGTTCCGGAACGAGAAGTAGGGCGCCCGCCGGCGGGGCTGGCGCTGGTTATCCCACCCGGTGCAGCCAGCGGATCGGAGCTCCGGCCCCGGCGTACCTGAAGGGCTCCAGCTCGTCGTCCCATGCCTGGCCGAGCGCCAGATCGAGTTCGCGGCGCAGCCGCGCGAGGTCGTCCGCGTGCTCGAGGGCGGCGCGGATGCGGTTCTCCGGGATCACCACGTTGCCGTGGACGTCCGTGGCCGCGTGGAAGATGCCGAGCTCCGGGGTATGCGACCAGCGGCCGCCGTCCACGCCAGGGGAGGCCTCCTCCGTGACCTCGTAGCGCAGGTGCTCCCAGCCGCGCAGGGCGGAGGCGAGGCGCGCGCCGGTCCCCACGGGGCCCACCCAGCTCAGCTCGGCCCGCACCATGCCGGCCACAGCCGGTTGCGCGGTCCACTCCAGCGAGATGCGCTGGTCGAGCGCGGTGGCAATGGCCCACTCGATGTGCGAGCACAGGGCACGGGGTGCAGAGTGCACGAAAACAACGCCGCGGGTGTACTTCCCACTCATCGTCCGACTCCTTTCCGAGGGGCGTCTTCCCCAACGTCGCTCGGAAGCGGTGGACGTGAATCACACGGCTGTGATCATTCAATCACGGGGTGGGAGATAAACAAAGCCCCAGCCGGCTGCGCACCAGCGGCTCGCAGCCTCAGAATCGCGGAGTGCCAGCCGCTCGCAGTCTCAGAAGAGTTCCCGGATCTCCTTCATGGCCTTCTTGCGGGTGGCCCGGTCCAGGCGGTCGATGTAGAGCATGCCGTCCAGGTGGTCGCACTCGTGCTGCAGGGCCCGGCCCATGAGGCCCTCCCCCTCCACCACCACGGGCTTGCCGTCCAGGTCGGTCCCCTCCACGCGGGCGTACCAGGCGCGCTCGGTGGGGAACCACAGCTCCGGCACCGAGAGGCAGCCCTCCTCCCCGTCCTGGTATTCGTCCTCGGACTTCTCAACCAGCACCGGGTTCAGCACGTAGCCGATATCGCCGTCGATGTTCCAGGAGAACGCCCGCAGCGAGACGCCGATCTGGTTCGCGGCGAGGCCCGCGCGGCCGTCGTGGTCCACGGTCTCCAGGAGGTCCTCCACGAGCTGCTTCACGCGCGCGTCCACCTCGGTGATCGGGGCACACGGGGTCCGCAGCACCGGGTCTCCCACGATACGGATGTCTCGGAACGCCATGACCTCGATCCTTTCACGTAAGTGAGCCATACCTGGGTAACACGCCGCAGGCGGAGGGACACCAAAGCCCCGGAATCGTTGGAATTCCGGGGCTTCCTGCTCCCGCGACTGGACTCGAACCAGTAACCTGCCGGTTAACAGCCGGCTGCTCTGCCAATTGAGCTACGCGGGATCGCGCCTCAGTGACTTTACCAGCCGCGCGCGCGTGGGGAGAAATTCAAATCTGTCGCCTCTGCCACACCCGCGCCTCACCGCTGACCCTCGGTAACCAAGGCCCCGCACCGTCCCTTCCAGCTCTCCCGCCTGGTCCCTGCCAGCTCCCCCGCCTGGTCCCTGCCAGCTCGCCCGCCTGGTCCCTGCCAGCTCGCCCGCCTACACCGGCACCACTACTCCGTCGGC
>CAZTOM010000093.1:5954-8465 GCA_964615555.1 uncultured Actinomycetaceae bacterium | reverse complement strand
GGGCCCCACGCGATCGAGCAGATCCTGGACGCGGTGGTGGACACGGACATCCCGATCGCCCGCACCGAGCAGTTCGGCCACCTCCACAACTCCCGCGCACTGCTGGTAGGGGCGCGCTACGAGCTCGAGGCGAGTTCCGGCGTCGGAATACCGACGGAAATCGGCAACAGCCCGGCGGAGGGGTGAGGCGGAAGGCGAGTTCCGGCGTCGGAATACCGACGGAAATCGGCAACAGCCCGGCGGGCGGGGGCGGGTAGCGTTGTCTTCATGCTCGCGCCCGGTTCACGTATTGCCCTCACCGCCTGCTCGAATGGCCTGACGGAACGCGGTCGGCCGAAGGTGGAGGGGCTGGTGGAGTACCTGGAGGGGCTGGGCTTCGAGGTGGAGGTCTCGCCGCGGCTGTTCGTACCGCCGGAGCGTGGGGGAACGCAGGGTGAGGGCAGGGCTGGGAGCCGGGGGGCGTCGTCGGGGGATGGGCCGCACCGGGATCAGGTGCCAGCCGCGGGGAGGGGCAACCGGCCGCACAACCCGGCGCACGCGGCGCCGGACCGCGAGCGCGCGGAGATCCTGAGCGGCTACTTCCGGGACCCGGAGGTGGGGGCGATCTTTGACGTCTCGGGTGGGTCGATCGCGAATGGGGTGCTCGGGTACCTGGACTGGGATGCGATCCGAGGCAATCCGAAGCCGTTCGTGGGGTACTCGGACCTGTCCACGCTGGTGAACTCGATCCACACGGTCACCGGCGAGCCCACCTACCTGTGGCAGATCCTGGCGCTTGGAAGCAGGGAATCGGCGTGGGAGGACGCGAAGGAGGACTACGGGGATGCCCGCGAGCGCTTCGAGGCGACCGTGCTGCGCGGCGAGCCCGGAATCTTCGAACTGGATGACGTGCGGTTCCTCCAAGGCTCCTCGATGGTCGGCGAACTGGTGGGCGGGAACCTGAGCTGCCTGTTGAAGCTCGCGGGCACGGACTGGTTCCCCGCGCTCGAGGGGCGGATCCTCGCGCTCGAGGCGCTCTCCTCGGACGCCGCCACCGTGCACACTTACCTCACGCAGCTCAAGCACCTGGGTGCCTTCGACTGGTGCGAGGGCATCCTGCTCGGTCAGTTCACGCGGCTCAGCCGCATCTACGGGCACGGCGCGCTCGAGCGGATCGTGGAGGACGTGGTGGACACGGACATCCCGATCGCGCGGACGGAAAGCTTCGGGCACTCGGCGGACTCCCGGGCACTGAAGGTGGGCGGCGCGTACGAGTTCTCCGGGTGAGGCTGCCATGAGCACCTCCTCCATCTCGCGGGCGAACCGCGGCCGGGTCCTGGCGGAACTCGTCTACTCCCTCGGTGTCTCGCGCGCCGAGCTGGCGGCGCGCACGGGACTCTCGGTGGCCACGGTCTCGCGCGCCGTGGCCGCCCTGGACGCCGCCGGCCTCGTCACCCAGGGAGCGGAGGAACGCACCCTGGGCCGGCCCATCACCCTCGTGCGGCTCGCGGACCGCGCGGCGGGCACCCTCGTCATGGACGTGGCCGACCACCACACCGCCATCGCCGCCATCTCCCTGTCCGGAACCCTGCTGTGGCAGGAGACCATCCCCGTAGATCCGGAGGTCCGCGGCGCAGCCCGCCTGGACCACTCGCTCGAGATGGTTGACCGCGGCGTGGCCTGCTGGCCGGAGGGTACCCGGATGCTCGGCATCGGGGTGTCCGTACCCGGTCCTGTGGACGAGGACGGGACAGTGGACTTCGCCCCCGCCGTGGACTGGAAGCGGGTGAGGCTCGGCCCGCTGATCCACGAGCGCACCGGGGTGCCGGTCTCCGTGCAGAACGATGCGAACCTCATCGCCGTGGCGGAGTCCGAGTTCGGCAGGGCCCGCGAGCGCCGCGCCCTGTTCGCGCTCGCGGTGTTCGACGGCATCGGATCCGGGATCGTGGTTGACGGCACGCTCCTGGAAGGAGCGGACGGTGCCTCCGGTCAGATCGGCCGCATGCTCTTCACCCCGGACTCGATCCAAAACGTCTATCCCGGCTTTGGTGACATGGAATCGCGGCTGGGAACACCCGCCGTGCGGGAACGGGCAGCAGCCGCCGGGGTGGAGATCGATCCCAGCGCAGACGTGTGGCGCGAGGTGCTCGTGGACAGGCCGCGCCTCGATCCCGTGGCCAAGGAGTTCGCCTCCGACGTCCTGGACGAGTTCGCCTACGCCCTCACCAACGTCTGCGCGCTCGTCAACCCGGACACCGTGGTCCTGGCCGGATACTTCGCCCCGATCGCGGACCACGTGGGGCCCGAGCTCCACCGCCGCCTCACCGGGCGAGTGCTGCACGTTCCGGAGTTCATCGCCGAGTCCACCACGATCCGGGGCACCCTCCTGGGGGCCGCCCTCGGCGCCCAACGTGCGTACGGCCCGCTCGAGCAGCTACTGGACTGACCTCCGCGCTCACCTCCGCGTTCACCTCGGCATTCACCTCCGCGTTCACCTCGGCATTCACCTCCCCGTTCACCTCGGCATTCACC
>CAZTOM010000093.1:0-5854 GCA_964615555.1 uncultured Actinomycetaceae bacterium | reverse complement strand
CGTTCACCTCGGCATTCACCTCCCCGTTCACCTCGGCATTCACCCCGGCGCTCACCCCGTAACGGCTCGATAACGACCGGCGGGAACCCTATTCCGAAGTTTGAAGTGCTTGTAGTATGGATCACACCACTTCGTCGCAGTCTGCAAATAAGTATCCGACTCCCGGCGGAGAGCAATCATTTCAAGGAGGAAATGGCATGAGAAGCAAGCGTTTCGCAGCTCTTGGGGCCATCGCTGCCATGGCCCTCTCGCTCGGAGCCTGCAGCACCGTGGGCGGGGGCAACGGCTCCACCACCCCGGCGGGCGGCACTGAGACCACCGCCCCGGCTGGCGGTACTGAAACCGGCGGCACCGAGACCGGTGGCACCGAGACCACCCCGGGTTCGGGTGGCGAGGAAGCCCCGGCGGGGGGCCCCTTCACGATCGGCGTTTCCAACGGCTTCGTGGGCTCGGAGTACCGCACCCAGATGATCGAGGACATCGAGGAGGCCGCCGCGCCCTACCAGGACGAGGGCATCCTCAACGACCTCGTGCTGGAGAACGCGGACACGGACGTGAACGGCCAGATCCAGCAGGTCCGCAACCTCATCAACGCGGGCGTGGACGCCATCATCATCGATCCCAACTCCGGCACGGCGCTCGATGCCGTCTTCCGCGAGGCCACGGACCAGGGCATCCTGGTCTTCGCCATCGACCAGGCGGTGGACACCGAGACCGTCATCAACGTGGGTATCGACCAGGGCGCCTGGGCGGCCGAGTCCGCCAAGTGGGTTGCCGAGAAGGTGGGCGAGGGCGGCAACGTGGTCGTGGTCAACGGAATCTCCGGTCACCCGGCCAACGAGGCCCGCTGGGCCGCGGCTGAGGCCGAGTTCGACGCCGTGGGCGCGAACGTGCTCACCATCGTGGACGGCGGCTGGGACCAGACCACCGGACAGCAGCAGATGACCACCCTGCTCGCCACCTACCCCGAGATCGACGGCGTGTGGACGCAGGACGGCATGGGCTTCGGAATCCTCCAGGCCCTCATCACTGCGGACAGGCAGAACGATGTGGTCATGTCCGGTGAAGCCCGTGGCGGATTCATGCGCCTGTGGAGCGAGCAGGATGACACCTTCGAGTCCGTGGCAGTGGTGAACCCTCCGGGCACCGGCGCCACCGCGCTGCACTTCGCCGTTGCGATGCTCCAGGGCAAGTCCATCAAGGCGGACCACCTGACCGACGGACACAACGTGATCCTCGACCTCGAGCCCACGATCACGAACGACAACTTTGAGCAGATCTGGGGCGAGTACCAGGACATGGGTGACAACTACGTGGTGGACTCCATCCTGACCCGCGAGCAGGTCGCCGAGATGGTCGAGTAGGGACCCGGGCGGGGCGCGGGTCCACCCGTGCACGGATCCGCGTCCCGCCCGTCCTCCCCTTCCCGACGACGGCGCCACCCCCTCCGTACGCCAGCGCACCGCGCGTACGGCCCGGGTACCGTCAGACCCCCCTCCCCACCCCCGGAATACCGACGGAAATCGGCAACAGCCTCCGGGGGAGAACGAAAGGCCCACCCCACGTGCCGATGATCGAGGCCCATGACGTCGTGAAGACGTATGGCGGCGTGGTGGCGCTCAACGGAGCCCACCTCGAGGCACGTCCGGGTGAGGTCCACGGACTGCTCGGCCCCAACGGGTCCGGCAAGTCCACCATGAACAAGATCCTCGCCGGCTCGGTCCGCCCGGACTCCGGCACCCTCCTCATCGATGGTTCCCCGGTCACCATCACCTCGCCCACCCACTCGGACCGCCTGGGGATCGGGGCCGTCTACCAGCAGCTCTCCGTGGTGCCCACGCTCACCGTGGAGCAGAACCTGGTGCTCGGGCGGGAGCCCGCCCGGTTCGGCGTGCTCAACGGGAAGGCGGCCCGGGAGCAGGCCTCCCGGATGCTCGAGCGCCTCCGCCCGGCCCTGGGCGCGGACGTCCAGCTCTCCACGCCTCTGGACCACCTCACCGTGGGGCAACAGCAGCTCATCGAGATCGGCAAGGTGCTGCTGCGCGAACCACGCATTCTCATCCTCGACGAGGCCACTGCCTCGCTGTACCGCGGCCAGGTGGAGCTCCTCTTCGAACTGGTCCGGGAGGCCCGGGATGCCGGCACATGCGTCCTGTTCGTCTCCCACCGCCTGGACGAGATCTTCCAGATCTGCGATCGCGCCACCATCCTGCGCGCCGGTGCCACCGTGGCCACGGTGGAGATGGACCAGACCAGCCCGGAGGAACTGGTGCGCCTCATGGTGGGTGAGACGCTCGCCGCAGCGGAACGGGCGCCGTCGGCGGCCACGGACGAGGCGGCACTCGAGGTGAGTGGGCTGACGGGACCGCGCCTCCACGGAATCGACCTGACCGCCCGGGCCGGGGAGATCCTGGGGCTCGGCGGGCTGCAGGGCCAGGGGCAGTCGGAGTTGCTGATGACCCTCTTCGGGGCCCTGCCACGCACCGCCGGGACCGTGGCGCTGCGGGGCCGGCCGCTGGGGCGGTACTCGGCGGCCCGTGCCACCCGGCGCGGCATCGCACTGGTGCCCGGCAACCGCGGCACCCAGGGCATGTACTCGCTGCGGCCCATCCAGGAGAACCTCTCCACCGTTTCCCTGTGGCGGCGGGTGCTCGCCGGATTCGGTATCTCGATGCGCCGGGAGCGCGCGGCGGCACGCGACTCCGTGGAACAGCTCGCCATCAAGATCGGCTCGCTGAACGATCCGGTCTCCTCCCTCTCCGGCGGGAACGCGCAGAAGGTGATCGTGGCCAAGTGGCTTCAGAACGAGCCCGAGGTGATCCTGCTGGACGATCCCACCAAGGGAGTGGACGTGGGCGCCAAGTCGGAGATCTACCAGATCATCCGGAACCTCGCCGCGGAGGGGAAGGTCATCATTCTCAACTCCTCGGAGGACCGGGAGCTCGCCCAGCTCGCCGACCGGGTGCTCGTGATGTACGAGGGCCGCGTGGTCTCCGAGCTCGTGGGCGAGGACATCACCGAGGAACGGCTCGTGGCCGAGGCCCTCCTCATCTCCGAACGCCAGGACGCGGAGCTGCACGGGGAGGTGTCCGCATGACGACCGAATCCCTCGGCACTCCCCCGCCCGCCCCGTCCCCCCGTAGCGGCACCCCCGCTCCTCCCGTCCACGACGGCGGCACTCACCTCACCGAGCGCATCCTCACCACCCACCTGCCCGCCTTCATGCCGTGGCTGCTGCTGACCGTGGCCGTGGTGGTCTCGGCGGTGCTGCGCAACAACTTCTTCTCGCAGTACTCGATGGCCTCCACGTTTGCCACGTTCGTACCGCTTGTGCTCGTGGCCGTGGGCCAGGCCGTGGTGGTGATCGGTGGCGGGCTGGACCTGTCCATCGGCGCGATCGCGGCACTCAGCTCGGTCACTGCGATCACCGTGATGGGTGGGGAGAACTCCCGGATCATCCTCGGCTTTCTGGTGGCCGTGGGAACGGGCGCGGCCTGCGGCGCGGTGAACGGCCTCATCGTGGCGGGCCTCCGGCTCCAGCCGCTCATCACCACGTTCGCCACCGCTGCGGTGTTCTCCGGGATGACCCTGTGGGTCCTGCCCACGCCGGGCGGCCGGGTGCCGCCCGGGATCACCGCGACCTTCCGGATGGCGCTGGCCGGGATCCCGGTCACCGTGCTCCTGGTCCTCGCCGTGGGCGGACTGTGGCTGATGCTGCGGCGCACCCGGCTCGTGCGCCACATCTACGCCATGGGCGGGGATCCGCTGGCGGCCTACAACTCCTTGGTGCCCGTGCGGCGCACCCAGGCGCTCTCCTACGTGCTCGCCGGCGCGTTCGCGGGCCTCGCGGGCCTCGCGATCCTGGCCAACTCCGGGTCCGGGGATCCGTTCATCGGCAGCGCCATGGCGCTGGACTCCGTGGCCGCCGTGGTGATCGGCGGCATTGCGCTGCGCGGTGGGATCGGCGGACCGATCGGCGCCATGGCCGGCGCGATGGTGCTCTCCCTGGCCGCGTCCATCCTGTTCTTCGCCGGGGTGCCCACCACCTACCGGCCCCTCGCCTCCGGGCTCGTGGTCATCGCCGCGCTCGCCCTCTCCGCCCTGACGGATCGGAGGAAGGGATGAGCGAGCGCGTGGTGCCCAGCCGACCCTCGCCGTCGGGAATGGGGAAGGTGCGTGAGCTGGGACGGAAGATCCCGGCCCCGCTGAAGAGCCCCATCCTGATCGCGGCCGTGCTGGCGGTGGCCCTGGTGGCGATCGGGGAGATGGTCTCGCCCGGGTTCGGCAGCTACCCGCAGATCGTGCAGTTGCTGCGGGTGGCCTCCTTCCTCGGGTTCATCGCGATCGGGCAGACCATCGTGATCCTCTCGGGAGGTGCGGGAATCGACCTCTCGGTGGGGAAGGTGGCCACGCTCGCGGCGATCATCGCGTCACGGACCATGCAGGGCCAGGACTCGAACGCGCTGTGGGGGATCACGCTGGCGCTGCTGGTGGCGGCCGCACTGGGGCTCGTGAACGGGCTCGGGATCGTGTACCTGCGGATCACGCCGTTCGTGATGACGCTCGGGATGATGGGCGTGGCCCACGGACTGATTCTCGCCTACACGCGCGGTGTGGCGGACGGGCGAGCGGCGCCGAGCCTGGTGGGGCTGGTGAACGGGAAGCTGTTCCTGGAACTGCCCGGGGTTGTGCTGCTCTGGGTGCTCATGGCGGTGGCCGTGACGCTGCTGCTGCGGCGGACCAAGCCCGGGTGGGACCTGTACGCGGTGGGCACCAACCGGGTGGCCGCGGAACTCTCCGGCGTGCGCGTGAACCGGACCGTGATCGGGGCGTACGTGGCGTCCGCGGTGTTCGCGGGGATCGGCGGGATCTTCATGCTCGGGTACACGCAGATCGTGTTCCTGAACCTGGCGGACAACATGGCGCTGCCCTCGATCGCGGCGGTGATCATCGGCGGGACCCTGCTGAGCGGTGGCGTTGGTGGATACGTGGGATCCGCGATCGGGGCGATCGTGCTGACCGTGTTGACGAGCCTGCTCACCACGCTGCGGATGGACGAGGCCTCGCGGACCGTGGTGAACGGCGTGGTGTTGATCGTGCTGCTCGCGTTCTACGCGCGCGGGCGGCGGTTGCGAAGTTAGTTGGGTGTCGTTTTCTAGGTGGAACCAAGGAAGGGAAGGGCAATGGCAGAGCGGAAGGTTCTCGGTGTGGGAATCCTGGGGGCCGGATTCATCGGCCATTTCCACGCGCGCTCCTGGCAGGGCGTGCGGGACGCGGACATCGTGGCGGTGGCCTCGCGGACACGGGAGTCGGCGGAGGAGCTGGCGGCGGCCGTCTCGGAGCTACGGGTGGGTACGGATGTCTCGGTGTGGAACTCTGCGTCCGAGCTGGCGCAGGACCCGCGCGTAGAGGCCATCTGGGTGCTCGTGCCGAACAACGTGCGGGTGGAGACCGTGCGCGCCATCTGCGAGGAGGTGAAGGCCGGGCGATCGGCGGTGAAGGCGGTTGCGATCGAGAAGCCGCTGGGGCGCACCCTCGCGGAGGCACGCGAGGTGCTCGCGATGGTGGAGGAGGCCGGCCTGCTCCATGCGTACCTGGAGAACCAGGTGTACTCCCCCTCGATCACGCGCGCTCACGAACTGGTGTGGGCGCGGGGCGCCTCGGTTGCCGGTAACCCGTACCTGGCGCGCTGCGCGGAGGAGCACTCCGGTCCCCACAAGGCGTGGTTCTGGGACGGCCGCGCCCAGGGCGGCGGCGTACTGAACGACATGATGTGCCACTCCGTGGAGGCCGGCCGCTACCTGCTGACCCCTCCGGGCGTGGATCCCTCCGAATGGCTGACGCCCGTCTCCGT
>CAZTOM010000092.1:0-8484 GCA_964615555.1 uncultured Actinomycetaceae bacterium | reverse complement strand
TGGGAGCACTGGCCGATGCTGGCAGGCGTCCTGACGATCGCCTGGGTGGTCCACCACTTCGGCCTCGAGTGGGCCGCCGCCGTCGCCACCCGCATCCCCGTGCTCGGGTGGGCCATGATTCCGCTGGCGATCCTCCTGTACATCGTGGGCTTCGCCATCGCCTTCCGCCTGTTGCGCTCCTCCCTCCCTGCGTTCGACGACGGCGCCCCCTCCCGCGCCCCCGCCCCACCTCCCAGCCCGCCCGCCGCCCGCCACGAGGGTGGTCCGGCCGGCCCTCGGGGCGTGGCAGCGGGGCTGCGGCGCGTGTCCACCCTCGCCGCGGCGGTGGTGCTGCCGTTCTTCGTGATGTGGTCCGCCTGGGGATTCTTCGACGACGACCTCGAGTTCTTCTCCAGCGAGGTCAACCGCCGGTTCATCTTCCGGGAGGGTGGCCCTGACTTCCGCCCGAACGAGGTCCCCTTCGGGTGGATCGCCGTCGCAGTCCTCGTCCTCGCCTACGCCGCGAAGCTCCTCTCGGAGCGCCTCGAGCGGCGCTGGGCCGGCTTCGCCATCACCACCGTCTACTTCGAGGTCCTGTGGGTGTTCTTCTTCTCGGTGGCCGTGTTCGCCCCCGTGCGGGACGTGTTCGCGTGGGTGGGCCGCTCCCGGATGTGGTCTGCCGTGGAGGCATGGTGGCGCACCGTGCTGGACGGGCTGGAACCCCTGCGGGCGCTCTGGGACGGGGTGGTGGCGCCCCTGCTCGCGTTCCTGCCCACAATCGCGGACACGCTGTTCCTCCCCCTCGCCTGGTTCGCCCTCGCTGCGATCGTGATCGGCCGGCCCCTCCCGGATGAGGTGGTCCGCCGCGAGTTCCTGACCCGCCATCCGCGCCTCGACCGGATGGTTGGACACTCCGGCCGCGCGTGGAAGGCCGTCCCCCGCCCCCTGCAGGCGGTTGCGGACGAGTTCCTGGGCGACCTCGTGATCCGGGCGAGCTCACTCGCGAATGCGTTCCGGGCGATGCGTGCGCTCGGGATCGAGCGGATCGCCGGGTTCGTGCTCCTGTGGACCGTCCTCGCGCTCGTGGAGGCCGCACTCGTCCTCGGGGTCCGCGAACTTGTGGGGGTCCAGGACACCCGGTTCTGGGGGATGTTCTTCAACCCGCTCCTTATCATCGCCTGGGTACCCACTCAGGTGGTGCGCGTCGCCCTGGTGGCGGCCACGTACTCGGCTGCGCTGCGTGCCGAGGCCAGCGCTAGTGCAGCGAGCCCGGGTCCACGGCGAGGCGCAGGTAGGCCGGAAACGCTGTCGGGTCGATGATCTCCACCGCAGCCGTACGGGCCTCCGCCACAGCATCTTCGGGGACCACGAACAGCCACGTGGCCTCGTGGGGCTCCGCCGGGTCCGCCTCCCACGGCCAGGTACAGCCCGTGTTGCTCATGCCGTATACATCCTGACCGGGGACGGCGCCCACACCATCGTTGTACTCCTGCCACACGGCGTCGTCGATCCGGAAGCGTGGCTCGCAGTAGGGCTGGTCGGAGCCCGTGGCCTCGAGCCGAACGGTTGCCTGGAGGACCACGGTGCCCTCGGGCGCTGGCTCCCCCGTGGGATAGGTGGATCGGGCCCACACATCGACCACGGCGGCCTCGACGGTCCCAATGATCCCGGTCCCACCCGCGGCGACCTCCACGGGCGCGGCCGGCCGGTAGTTGCGCCACTCCGGATAGGTGAAGGCCACGTTGAGCACCGCGGTGAGTGCGATCGCCACCCCGAGCACCACCAGGCCGCGAACCCAGCCCGCCGGCCCTGCGCCCTGCCAAGAGGACCAAGCGCCCTGCCGGGCCGGCCCTGCGCCCTGCCGTGCGGGCTCTCCGCCCCGTCTCGTGGCCGCCTCCCTCATGGCTGGATCACCCCGCCCACCTCGAATGCAGGCAGCGTGAACTCGGGAACGGACTGGAGGTCGGCGCCGTTCAGGCGGAACTCCACGCGTTCCACGAAGGAGTTGTGCTCCGGACCGTCGTCCTGGACCTGTAGGACGAGGCGGGTTCCGTCCCCGATCCAGTCGCGGGGCACCACGAACGCTGCCGCCAGGTGGGTCCAGATCCGGGGCTGCGCCCGCGCCCCGAGCGTGAAGTAGGTGCCGTCGATCCGGAGGTCCGGATAGTAGAGGGCCTCATCCACGCGCAGGCGCAGCCCCAGGTACTCGAGGGGTTCGTGGCGGGTGGTGACCTGGAGGGGGAAGGCGACCACCAGCTCGTCGTCGTCGATGGGGAAGGGGAGCCCGGCGGGGGAGAGCAGGACGGGGGTGGTGAGGGGAGGCCCGGAGAGCTCGGCCACGAGGTTCTCCGAGTGGGCCGCCGAACCGGAGGTGGAGGTGGTGAACGGGCCGTGGAGTTCGAACGGCTTGGGGGTGAGCCAGGCGATGAGGAGTGCGGCGGCCGTGTAGGCGAGGGCCAGGGCGACGCGCCTCATCGCAGGTCCCCGATCGTGAGCGCCACGTAGCCCGTCACGCGGGGCTCCTGCCAGGTGAAGCCCTCCACGGCGTCCCGGGTGGGGGTGCTCACCATCTCCGGCAGGTAGATCCAGATGGGGTTACCGGCGATGTCCTCGGGCCGGTCGTCTGGGGACATGTTGATGAGGAGGTTGTAGTCCACCGTGAGGCCGGGTCCCAGGTCCGGGTTGTAGCCGGGCACCCGTGTATCGGGGAACTCGATCTCGTCCAGTGGGACGCGTTGGGAGGACTCCTGCCCGCGGCCCGTCAGGGTGATGATGGGCACCAGGTCATCCCGCGTCACCACGTCCTCGAGCGGCATCGGGAACGAGGAGTGATTGGTGATACGGATGGGTATCACCACCTGGATCCGCTCCTCGTACGGGTGGGGCCGGAGGTAGGCCTGCTCCACTTGCCAGGTGGCCTCCCCGCTCCGGTAGGTCTGGGAGATCCTCACCTTGTCCAGGTGGTGCCGTGAGGCGGTGGTGGGCGCGGGCCCGGAAAACCACGCCCCGGCAAGGAACGCGGTGAGGGCGGCGGCGATCACCACCAGCGGCGCACGCCTACGGATCCCCTGACTCACGCGAGCAACTTTAGCCACGGTGGGTCCCGCAACTGAAGGAATCGTGGATAGCCTACGGTGCGTGGGAGAGAGCATCCGGCTGGCAGCGCGCCTCCTGGTGCGCAACTGGGCGATCGTGCTCGCCATCGTCATCGCCGGCGCCATCGCGCACGAATGGGGCTTCGTGGCCGCCGCCTCGGTCTCGGTGCGCGCGCCCTACCTGGGCTTCGTCCTCTCCCCGCTCCCGGTGCTCGCCATCATCGCCAGCTATGTGCTGGTCCTCCTCTACCTGAAGCCGCAACTGCCCTCCTTCCGGGGGGAGGTGGCGCTCGGCCCGGAGGCAGTGGAGACGGTGGAGGCGGGCGAGGTGCGGCGCCGTGCGAACCCAATGGTGACGCTATCGCGGACCGCTACCGCCGTGATGCTCCCGTTCTTCGGGCTCTACGCCTCGCTCGGCTTCCTCACGCGGGACTTCGAGCGCTACCAGCAGGAGTGGTTCGTTCGATCCTTCTCTCTGGACCGGGAGGTGTTCAGCCCCTTCCAGTTCGAGTTCACGGCCTGGCTCGTGGTCTTCGTGGTGGTGGTCTACCTCCTGCGCCTTGTGGCCGGGCGCCTCACCGGCCGGTGGCCGGTGTTCGGTCCCGTGGGCGTCTACCTCGAGGCGCTGTGGACGTTCACGCTCGCGATGGCGGCCTTCCAGCCGCTGAAGGACCTCCTCACCTGGGTCTCGAAGCGGGCCCTGTCCGTTCAGGTGGCCGAGTGGTGGGAGGGCGTCACGGACTCCGTGGCCCCCGTGCGCTCCGCCTGGAGCGGCCTGTCTGCCGCCCTCGGCTCCACGATCGGTCCGGCCATGGCGGTGGCCGTCACGGCAATGGCGTGGTTCGCGATCGCCGCGCTCGTGCTGGGCAAGCCGCTGAAGACCGTCCACATCTCCACGGTGCTCGCGGAGAAGAGCTCCCGGTTCCGCCAGGTCAGCACGTGGACCAAGGTCCGCTGGGACCGCCTCCCCGATCCGGTCCGCTCCCGCCTCGGCACCCCGTTTGGTGACATCCGCTCCCGTGGCCGCACCCTGCTGTCAGCCTTCCGCGCGATGGGCGGGCTCTCCGCCCTCGCCATCCTCGGATTCGTGGTGGCCTGGGCGGGCCTCGAGTGGATGCAGCAGTGGACCGGGGTGGCCGTGCGCGAGATGTTCGGGGTCCAGGACACCCGGTGGTGGTACGTCTTCTACTCCCCGATCCAGCGCATCCCCACCGTTATCTTCATGAGCCTGAAGCTCCTCCTCCTCGCCGTGGCCTACGACCGGGCCATGCGGGCGCGCAAGGTCAGCGAAGCAGCTCCGGATCAACCTCGAGGCGGGGGAAGCGCGGATCCAGCTCTCCCTCGTCCGTCGTGAACCGCGTGGTCACGTCCACGGAGACGTCCTCCGCCCCGGCAAGGGCCTCGGCGGGCACCACAAACCCCCACCGGTAGGAGAAGGTCCCATCCGGGGAGGCGTCCTCCGGGCTCGCGTAGCAGTTGTGCAGGTACAGGTCGAGTCCCCACCGGTCGGGGGTGCCGGGCAGGGTGTCCACTCCCACCTCGGCCACGTCGAACCAGGACGTCCCGTCCACCCAGAGCCGCGGGATGCACTGGGAGGGGGTGTCCCGCAGGGGGCTGACGTCGCGCAGTTCCACGTCCGCCACCACGAGCCGTAGCTCGGGGGGAAGCGCTGTCCCGTCCGCGTAGGTGGCCCGCGAGTACACCCGGGTGAGCTGGTACTCCCGGCCCTCGAACAGCACGGCCGAGCCCGGCGGGGCGGCGAGCGCGGCACGCGGACCGAACCGGAGCCACTCCTGGAGGTTCGTGGACAGGATGAGCACCGCGGCCACGGCCAGCGCGGCCAGGAGCGTAAATACCTGGGTGCGGAACCTCATGCGGCGGGGTCCCCGTCTGCCCCGGCCAGGCCCCCGTCTGCCGCCGCCAGGCCCCCGTAGCCGACGGGCAGGAGCTCGTGGGTCTCGGCCACCCGGGTGCCGTCCGTATCGATGGTGATGACCAGTTGTTCGGTGAACTGCTCGGCCACCGCGGTCTGGGCCACCACCTCGATGCTCTCCGCGTCCACGAGCGCGTCCTGCGGGAGGCGGAATACGGCCGCGCCCTCCAGCCACATCTCAGGTTGGAGTGCCTGGCCGGTCAGGGTGTCCCGTGTGCCGGAGAGGGAGGCCGGGAAGTAGGTGGCATCCCCGATCCGCGGGCGCAGGATGAGGGAGTGCAGCGGCTCGCGGATCGCCGTGGCCCGTGCCGAGATGACGAGGAGGCTCTCACCCTCAGGGGTCTGCAGGACCCGGCCTGAGGGGGTGGTGACGGCGTCCGCCAGGATGGGCGGGCCGAGCACCTCCGCCGCGAAGTGCTCCGCGGCCGCTGGGCCGGGCCCGGAGGCACTGGTCACGAACGGGCCCTGGAACTGCCGCAGGGTGGGGAGCGTGTAGGCGAACACGCCGAGGGCGGCGAGCAGGAGGATCCACATGGCAAGGCGCTTCATCGCCGGTCCTCCACCCCGGTCACCAGCCAGGCGGCCGGGGTGGGTGTGGTCCACTCCGGGTTGGGCACCGTATCGGGGGCTGCCGCGAGGCTGGTGCGCTGGTAGTACACCCGCACCTCGCCACCGCTGGTGAGGAACTCCACATCCTCCTCGGTGAGGGGGAAGATGTAGGCCGTGACGGCGGACGTCCCCGGGTTGATCGAGGGAAACGTGCCCGGATCGGAGGGGATGTCCACGATCTGCGGCTCGAATCCCCGCGTGACCGCCTCCTCGACCGTGAAGGTGACTCCGGAGAAGACCACCGGCCGCGCGAACACGGTGGGCCGGTAGGGGTAGGTGCCGTGGTTGGTGGTGGCCACCTCGAACACGAGCCGGTACCCCTCGGTGAACGGCTCGGGCTCCACGTAGGCGGCCTCGAGGCGTTGGGAGAGGTCGCCCGCGCGGTAGGTCTCGGAGCGCTCGATCTCGTCCAGCTCCAGCATCGCGGGGACCTCCGGGGCGGGCCCCGAGATCCACGCGGCGATCGAGAATGCCACGAACGCGATCCCAGCCACGATGAACGTGAGGCCGGACTTGGTGAGGTTCTTCTTCTCCTCGGTGGTGTACCGCATCGCCTCGGCTGCCTCCCGCAGGGAGGGGGTGAGGCGCGGCGTGCTCATGGGGGCGAGTGTAGACCCGGGCGTGGCGAACTCGCCTCCCGCTTCGCGATAGCGTGGGACCAGCCGAAAGGAGAGAGCATGAGAGCTTCCGCAGCGGACCAGCGAGCACTGCTGGAGGTGCAGTCGCTGGACACCCAGCTCGCCCGCCTCTCCCACGAGCGCCGCAACCTGCCCGTCCTCACCACCCTGAAGGACTTGGAGGCGCACCGCGCCACACTGGAGGACGAGCGTATCCGGCTCTCCGCCCGCCTGGGGGACGAGCGCCGCGAACTGGCCCGCGTGGAGGCCGATGTGGACCAGGTGCGCACCCGCGCCGCCCGCCACCAGGAGCGCCTGAACGCGGGCATCCCCGCCCGTGAGGCGCAGGCCCTGCAGGCCGAGGTGGAGCACCTGGCCGTCCGCACCGGCGTCCTCGAAGACGAGCAGCTCGGGGTCATGGAACGCGTGGAGACCACCGAGGACGAGCTTGGCGCGGTGGGCCAGGCGCTCGAATCCCTCTCCACCCGAACGCAGGAGGCGGAGGCCGCCCGGGACGCAGAGTTCGCCCGCCTCGACGCGGAGGCCGCCCGCATCCAGGAGGGCCGCGACGTGGCCACCGAGGCCCTCCCCGCGCCGCTCGTGGCGCTCTACGAGAGGGTCCGGGAGAGCACCGGGCTCGGCGCCGTGGAGCTCGTGGGGGAGCGGACCGAACCACTGGAGCTGAACCTCCCGCTCTCGGAGGTCTCCCGCATCCGCAGCGCCCCGGAGGACCAGGTGGTCCAGTCCGAGGAACACGAGTACATCATCGTGCGCCGCTGAGGGCCGGCCCCAGATGGACTACCTGGTCAACACGGACGGCGGATCGCGGGGGAACCCCGGCCCGGCCGGTTTCGGCTTCACCATTTCCGATGGCGACGGTCACCTCCTCCTCGAGCGCGCCGGTTTCCTGGGGCGCGCCACCAACAACGTGGCCGAGTACATGGCGGTGGTGGTGGCGCTCGAGGAGATCGGCGCCGCCGACCCCTCGGCACGGGTGACCGTGCGGGCCGACTCCAAGCTGGTGGTGGAGCAGCTCTCCGGCTCCTGGAAGATCAAGAACGCGGACCTGCAGCAGCTCGCCCTGCGTGCCCGCCGCGCCCACCCGCCTGCCCAGGTCCGCTACGTCTGGGTGCCCCGCGCCGAGAACGCCGCCGCGGACGCGCTCGCCAACCGCGCCATGGACGAGCAGGCGGACTACACCCGCGGCCAGCTCACCTCCCGGGCCGGGGCGGGCGACGACGTCGGCGATGAGCGTGCGGACGGGGCCGGACGGGCCGGGGTGAAGGGCGACGTCGGCGATGAGCGCGCGGACGGGGGCGGACGGGCCGGGACGGGCGGCGAGGTCGGCGATGAGGCGTACGTGACCCCGGATCCGGCGCCCGAGACGCGCGAGGAGACCCCAGAGGGGACGGGACGGCGGCGCGAGGGCGAGCCGGTGGTGCTGGTGTTCGTGCGGCACGGGGAGACGGAGATGACGGGTGTGGGGGCGCACTCGGGGGGCTCGGAGCCGGGGCCGTCGCTCTCGGCGGAGGGCCGGGAGCAGGCGGGACGCGCGGCGGGGCTGCTCGAGCGGCTCACGGAGGTGTGGCCGGACCTGCCGGCGCCCACCCGCGTGTGGACCTCCCCGATGGTGCGCACCCGCGAGACGGCGGAGGTGATCGCGGGCCGGCTCGGGCTCACGCCGGACGTGGTGGAGGACCTGCGGGAGGGCGACTTCGGGGACTGGCAGGGCCTCACCCACCGGGAGATCCGGGAGGGATGGCCCGGTGAGCTGGACCGGTGGCACTACGTGGAGGGTGTGCAGCCGCCCGGCGGGGAGTCGTTCGCGCAGGTGGCGGGCCGGGTGCGGGACGTGGCCGGCCGGGCGCTCGCGGAGCACGCCGGGGAGAGCGTGGTGCTCGTGTGCCACAACATCGTGACGAAATCGGGGATCGGGGCGCTGGCGGGCATGGACCCGCAGGCGTGGTACGACACGCGGATCCCACCCGGATCCATCTCCATCCTGCGGCTGTGGCCCGATTCCCACGAACTGGTGGTGCTCGGCCTGCCGGGCGAGGTGGGGGAGACGCGCGCCACTGACACGCTGTTCTGAGGGCCGGTAGAATAGTCGGGCGAATGAGTCGGCCGGGCGGCCGCGTCGGAGGGCTCCACGAGGGGCTTCCGCCGAGGAACGTCCGGGCTCCACAGGGCAGGGCGGTGGGTAACGCCCACCCGGGGTGACCCGCGAGCAAGTGCAACAGAGAGCAGACCG
>CAZTOM010000091.1:0-8512 GCA_964615555.1 uncultured Actinomycetaceae bacterium | reverse complement strand
GGGCGGGCCGCCTCCACATCCTCGAGGTCCAGCGGCTCATCCGCACCATGCCGAAGGTGGTGATCTGCGTGGTCTCCGGCTGGGCCACGGGCGGGGGCCACTCCCTGAACGTGGTGTGCGACCTCTCGATCGCCTCACGGGAGCACGCCCGCTTCATGCAGGTGGACGCCAATGTGGGCTCATTCGACGGCGGCTACGGCTCCGCGCTGCTGGCCCGGCAGGCCGGGGACAAGCGGGCCCGGGAGATCTTCATGCTGGCGCGCGAGTACTCCGCGGAGGACGCGGAGCGGTGGGGCGTGGTCAACGAGGTGGCCGACCACCACCAGATCGAGGAGGTGGCCCGCCAATGGGCCGCCACGATCGCCTCGAAGTCCCCGCAGGCGATCCGCATGATCAAGTTCGCCTTCAACCTGGCTGACGACGGCCTGGCCGGCCAGCAGGTGTTCGCCGGTGAGGCCACGCGGATGGCGTACATGACCGCGGAGGCCCAAGAGGGCCGTGACGCGTTCGTGGAGAAGCGGAAGCCGGACTGGTCGGACTACCCGTACTACTTCTGAGGGCGTGCCGCGGCTCGGCCGGGCAGGGTCCTGCGGGGCTGCGGCGAGGCGGGCCTGGCCGCAGGGCAGAATCCTGCGCGGCTGGCCGGGCGTAAACGCAAGAGAGAGGCCCGCCGCTCCCCCGAACGGACGGGCCCCTCTGTGCCGGAATACCTCCAGGAGGTCTCATCGGCCCGAGAGATTTCGGTCCCTCCTCCGAAGTTCTCTCGCCATCTCCAACTCTTCCCGATCCGCAGCGGCGGGGCGTCATGCCGCAGCAGCGACATTCCCGGGATTTCCATAGTCTTTCGGGGCGAGGCGGGGTCCACCCACGGTATGACGTGCGCTACACCCGGGGCCCCGCCACCGGGGCGCTAGTCCCAGGACAGCGAGCCCTGGAGGGGCAGCAGCTCCACCCACGTGTTGCCCGGCGCGAGGAGGATGGGGTTGCCGGAGCCGTCGGTGAACTCGAACGGATCGTTGTCCCCGCCCTTGGACCACATGCCGGTGGTGGTGGCGCCGTCCGCGAACAGGAGCAACTCGCCGGTGCCGGTCAGGATGGTCTCCGGGACCTGGTTGCCAGCGGCATCGAGCGCGCCGGTGTTCTGGGTGTGGACGCGCAGTACCACCACGTTGCGGCTGGTGATGCGGGTCCCGTCCGCCTCGAGGGAGGCGGAGGCGCCGTCGGTGCGGGCGTACTCGCCGGTCTCCTGGTCGAAGTCCCAGCGGGAGGTGGCCCCAGGGTAGGTGAGCCGGAGCGTGGAAGCCGCGCTGCCGCCGTCGGCGGAGGAGGGCGCGCCCTCCCCGGCGAAATCGGCGAACGGCGTGACCTCGTCCCCCACCTCGAGGGTGGGGACCACCGTGGTGAGGTCCACCATGGCGTTGTGGGGGGCGCGCCGCGAGCGCTCCCGGTAGAAGCCGGCGTCACCGTTGTCCAGGGTGCGCAGGCCCACCGCGCTCTCCACGCGCTGGATGAAGGCCGGCTGTCCGCCAGAGGCCAGCAGCGTGGACTCCCACTGCCCGAGGATGGCCGCGTCCATGGGGCGCAGCGAGCGCACCGGGCCCACCACGTCCGGGAACTCGGAATTGTAGACGGCGTGGAAGCGGGTGATACCGCCCTCCACCATCTCCACGAACACGATGTCCGCCGCCTGCAGGCCCACCCAGGGGCGTGCCGCGGTGGAGTTCTCCACCTTGATGCCCACCACGGGGCTCTCCTCGAGCTCCTCCGGATCGTCCAGGGCCTCGCCGGTCAGCGGCCACACGGTGGGGGCCGGCTCGGGCGTGGGCTCCGGGGTGGGCTCGGGGGTGGGCTCCGGCGTGGGCTCGGGAGTCGGTTCCGGAGTGGGCTCCACCACCGCCTCGGTGGTGGGCTCCGGGTTCGGTTCTGCCTGACCACCACATCCCGCAATGAGTAGGGCGGATGTGGCGATGGCGGCGAGGAACCGCTTCATGGGATCTCCTCTTGATCCGGTGCGACCTCAACGGGCCGCGTGCGACTGGTACGAACAGCCTAGGCTTGACACGTGAAAGTCCACGTCCCCCACGCGGTTGACGGCGGGACCCACCCCGAGTCGGTCCTGGGTCTCTACCGCCTCCTGCGCGAACGGGTGGACGCAGGCGCTCCAGACCCGCCCGCGGGCCCGGGAGAACCTGTAGCGCCTGCAGGCCACGCAACGCCACCGGGCCACCCGCCCATCCTCATGACCGCGCCGGGAACCGACCCCTCCACCCTCCTCTCACGCGTCACGCAGCCGTGGGACGGCGTGGACGTGGTGGTGGCCACCTCGGGCTCCACCTCCGGCACGGGAGAGCTGGTGGGCCTCTCCCTCGCCGCCCTCACCGCCTCCGCGCGGGCCACCCTGGAGCGCCTGGGTGCCCCCGGCCAGTGGCTCACCTCCCTGCCGATCCACCACATCGCCGGCTTCCAGGTGGTGGCCCGCTCCGCACTCGCCGGCATCGCGCCCCAGGTCCACTCCGGTATCCCCCACATGCTGGCCGATGAGATCGCGCGCATGCGCACCGACGTCCCGCGCTACCTCTCCCTGGTCCCCACCCAGTTGCTGCGCATCCTGGAGGAGGACCCCACTCCCCTCACCCACCTCGACGCCATCCTCGTGGGCGGCGCTGCCCTCCCCGCCCCCCTCGCGCAGCGCGCCCGCGATGCCGGCGTCCCCATCACCACCACCTACGGCATGACCGAGACCTGCGGCGGCTGCGTCTACGACGGTGTCCCCCTCACCGGCGTGGACGTCACCCTCGAGGACTCCCGCGTGCTCATCTCGGGTCCCGTGCTCGCCACCCGCTACCTCACCTCCTCCTCCCAGCCCTTCCGCACGATCCGCGGGGAGCGCCACCTCCTCACCTCTGATCTGGGCGAGTGGCGCGAGGGCCGCCTCACCATCCTCGGCCGCGCCGACGACGTCATCATCACCGGCGGCGTCAACGTCACCCCCGGCGCGGTGGAGGCCGAACTGGCCGGGACGCTCGGCGGGCTCTGGTGCGTGGTCGGGGTCCCGGACGAGCAGTGGGGCCACCTGGTGGTGGCCGTCACCGAGCGCCCCATCCCCCTCGACGACGTCCGCTCGGCCTGCGCCGCGCTCTCACCCGCCCACCGGCCCCGTGCCGTCATCGTGGCGGGGCTCCCCCACCTCCCCTCAGGAAAGGTGGACCGGCGGGCGGTGGCCGCCCTCGCGGAGCAGGAACTGGAGACCGGACGGGGCGAGCGCCACTGACGAACGGTACGGCCCGCCGTCGGGGAGCGGGACGGGAGGCAGGGCCTCGGGACGAACGGGGGCCCGCCGTCGGGGACCGGGACGGGAGGCAGGGCCTCGGGACGAACGGGGGCCCACCGTCGGGGCTAGAATCTGCGGGGCGCGTTCCCCCGTGCGCCCCCTCACCCCCGAAGGAGGCCCGTGGCCACCGTCACCGACTGGCTGGAGGGCGCGCGCCTGCGCACGCTGCCGGCGGCCCTCGCACCCGTGATCCTCGGGACGTTCTCCGCCTACGCGCTCGGGAGCGGATCGATCCCCCGCGCGCTGCTGGCGGGCGGACTCGCGCTGGCGCTGCAGGTGGGCGTCAACTTCGCCAACGACTACTCCGACGGCGTGCGTGGCACCGACGACGTGCGCACCGGCCCCCCGCGGCTCACCGGCGGCGGGAAGGTCAGCCCCCAAACCGTGAAGTACGCGGCGTTCGCGAGCTTCGGGATCGGGGCGCTGCTCGGGCTGGTGCTGGTGGCGCTCGCGGGGCAGTGGTGGCTGCTCGCGGTGGGCGCGGCGGCCGTGGTGGCCGCCTGGTACTACACGGGCGGGAGCCGGCCGTACGGCTACATGGGGCTCGGCGAGGTGTTCGTGTTCGTGTTCTTCGGGCTCGTGGCCACGCTCGGCACCACGTACACGCAGGCGCTGCGGGTGGACGCGGCCACGTGGCTGGGGGCCGCCGGGGTGGGGCTGATCGCCTGCGCCATCCTCATGGCGAACAACATCCGGGACATCCCCACGGACCGTCAGGTGGGGAAGAAGACCCTCGCGGTGCGGCTCGGGCAGCGCGGGGCGCGCGTGGCCTACGTGGCGATGATCGGAGTGCCGGTACTGCTCGGCGTGGTGGCGGCCCTCTGGTACCCGTGGGCCCTCCTCACGCTCCTGCTGGCCCCGGCGGTGTGGTGGCTCTCCCGGCCGGTCCTGGCAGGGTCATCGGGGACGGATCTCATCCCCGTCCTGCGGGACACCGGGTTCTTCGAGATCGCCTACGGCCTGCTCTTCGGCCTGGGGCTCGTGCTCGGGTAGGGCGCCCCCGTGCTTGGGGGGTGCGGGCTGCGCCGGCTCGGGCTCAGGTAGGGCGGGCTGCGCGGGCTCGTCCTCAGGGACGGCGGCCTCGTCCTCGAGGATCTCGTCCACCAGTGCGTCCTCGTGGACCTCGTCCTCGGTGGGCTCCGCGGGCCGACGCCGGTGGGTGGCGAGGTCGTGGAGCTGGCCTGCGGCGGCGTCGCCCGTGCGGGAGAAGGCGATGAACGCGATCAGGAAGGCGATCACGAACGCGAGGATCCAGGGCAGCAGGCCGTCGATGTCGAACACGAACCGGAAGATCGCCCAGATGCCCAGGACCAGGGCGATGCGGAGCAGGGTGTAGCGCAGGAGTGGCACCCGACCACTCTACGTCCCTGTTGGCCCTGAGCGGACCGGTGCCGCCCCGCTCCGCCGAACCGCTTACCATGGATGGCATGGCACGAGTCCTTCCGGTGATCCTCGCAGTTGCTGTGTGGATCTATGCCCTGATCGACCTCGCGCAGACCCCCGAGGACGAAGTCCCCCAGGGCCTCCCCAAGGCGATGTGGCTGATCCTCATCATCTTCGTGCCCGTGATCGGTGCGATCGCGTGGCTGGTGGTGAAGTGGGTGGCGAACAGTGGCCGGGCCACCCGGCCGAGCCGGGGCCCCAGCGGCGGGATCGGTGGGATCGGGAGCGGTTCGCTCCCCTACCGTCGCCCCAAGCGGAAGGGTCCCATGGCCCCGGACGACGATCCGGAGTTCCTCGCGAACCTGGACTGGCAGGCCCGCAAGGCCCACTACGAGCGCCAGAAGCGTGAGAAGCAGGCCCGGGAGGCGGCCGAGAAGGCCGCGGCTGCCGGGGCTGGCGCCGGAGCCGGTGGTGGTGCCGATGGCGCCGGAGCCGATGGCGGAGCCGGGACCGATGGCGTAGCTGGCGGTGGGGCAGGCGCCGGAGCCAATGGACGTGCGGACGGGCGTGCGGACGGCGCGGCGGGCAGCGGTCCGGACGGTGCCCCGGGCGCGGGCCCGGAGGGGGCCGCGGGCAGCGGTCCGGAGGGTGTCCCGGGCGCAGGTCCGGAGGAGACCGCGGAGGGCATCGCGGACGGCCACGACGACTGGGACGACCCTGACCGTCGCGACGGCGGCCTGGCCGGGGTGTAACCCCGCCCCTGTCCCTTCCCCCTGCGGGCGGACCCGCCACCGGGTGCCGGCACGCATACTTGGTCCATGAAAACGCCTCACCCCGCCGCCGTGGTGGCATCCCTGATCCTGGGCCTCGGCCTTGCCGGGTGCTCCTCCCCCGCGGCACCCACGGGATCTGCCGAGGAACCGCTCGATCCGGCCGCCTACCTCTCGAACCCGCCCGAGCCCGGCACCGAGGTGTGGGTGATGGGGGCCCTCTGGGAGGACGACACCACTCTCATGCTGTGCGACGCGATGCTGGAGTCCTACCCGCCCCAGTGCTCCTCCGGCGTGGACCTCGGCGGGCTCCCCGGCACCTGGTGGGAGGACGAGTCAGGACTCACCCGGTGGACGAACCGCGCCTACACCCTCCACGGCCGGGTACAGGAGGACGGCTCCATCGAGGTGCTCGAGCTGCTCGGGCCGGCAACCTAGGCAGCGTCCGGGCGCAGCGCCCTAGAAGGCGTAGCCGTGCTTGGTGGACAGCAGGAAGTTCACCACGAAGTAGTTCAGCAGGATCGCCACGAACCCGGTGATGACCAGCCAGGCGGCGCGCCGCCCATCCCAGCCGCGCGTGGCGCGCGCGTGCAGGTAGCCGGCGTAGATCAACCAGATCACGAGCGTCCACACCTCCTTGGCGTCCCAACCCCACGGCCGGCCCCACGCGTGCTCCGCCCAGATGGCGCCCGCCACGAGGGTGAAGGTCCACAGCACGAAGCCCACGGCGGTGAGCCGGTAGGAGGTGCGCTCCATGTCATCCGCAGAGGGCAGCCCGGACAGCACCCGCTCGGTGGTGGAGCCGGTCCCGCCGGAGTAGTCCTTCACCAGCTGCAGGATGGCGAACACCGCCGCGATGGAGAGGATGGCGATGGCGAGCACGGCCACGGAGACGTGCAGGTAGAGCCAGTAGTTGTCCAGGATCGGGCGCAGGCCGTCCGCCTCCACGTACAGCACCGCCACGGCCACGCCGAGCAGCAGCAGCACGGACAGGGTCACGAACGCGCCCAGGTAGCGCAGGTCCCGGCTGCGCGCCATCCACAGGAAGATCACCACGATCACCGCGGAGAACGTGATGGTGAACTCGTACATGTTGGACCACGGCACGTGCCCGGCGGAGATGCCGCGCGTGACCACACCGATCACGTGGAAGGCCGCCCCCAGGAACGTGGTGGACATGGCGATGCCGGCCGCGGGCCTCCTGCGCTCCCCGACGGCGGAACTCGCCTCCCCCGCAGCGGAACCGTCCGTACGGGAGGGGGCGTCGTCGTCGTCGCGTCCGCCGCTGCCCACCGCACCCGGGCTGCGGGGGGAGGCGTCGGCGTCGGAGGGCGCGCCCACGGAGACGAGCTGGCGCTCCTTGATGACGCGGCCCTCGGCGTCGCGGCGGGCGCGCACGTTGGACAGGTCGATGGAGAACGCAACCAGCGCGATGGCGTAGCAGGCCATCGCCGCGTAGATCACGAGCAGTGAGGTCTGGGCGAGATCGGTCATGGGTCCTTCTTCAACGGTTTGCAGATGCGGTCCAGTTCGGGGGCGAGCGAGGCGTCCTCGCCACGGGCGAGCGCGGCGGCCTCGACCGTGACCACGCCCCCCTCCTCGGTGGCGCGCACCCACACCCGGCGGCGGGGTACGAACAACGATCCCATGAGTCCCAGCATGGACGCCACAGATGTCCACAACAGCCACTGGAGGGAGGGGTCGTGGCGCAGGTCGAGGGCGGAGAAGCGCGGGAGGTCCACGAAGGTGAGGGTGCCGAGGCCATCGGGGAGGTCCACGGTGGTGCCGGGGGCGAGCATGAGGAGGGCGGGGTTACCGGAGGGGCCGGTGACCTCCTCCATGTTCTCCGTGTCCAGGCGGTAGACGTTCTGGGGGATGCCCTCGTCCAGCCCGAGGTCGCCCTTCCACACCCACAACAGCATCACGGGGTTCGCAGGTGAGGGGTGGCCCGAGTAGATGCCCTCCTCGTCCTCCACGGCGGTGGGCAGGAGTTGGCCGGTGAAGCCGAGCTGCGGGCCCTCGGAGACGTCGGGGACCTTGATGACGCCGGTGGAGGTGTAGAAGTCGTCCTGCGGGAGGAACGGGACGGGGCCGGCGAACGCGAGGTTCCCGGCGGAGTCGTGGACCTCCACGCGCGGGGCGTAGCCGTTGCCGGAGAGGTAGACGGCGGTGCCGCCGGCCCGTAGCGGCTCGTTCGGGATGATCGTGGTCTCGTAGGGTTCCCCGCCGGGCTCGGTGACGGTGAGGTCCGCGCCGAAGTACTGGGCGCGCCCCGCCACGGAGAATTCCGAGGTCATGCGGTTGAGGGTGAAGCGGAAGGGCTCGAGCGCGTTCTCGTCCACGAACGTGCCGGCGGAGAAGGAATCGTAGTCCAGGACCGAGTTGGCGAACGACTCGCCCTCCACCACGATCGCCTGCCCGCGGTAGGTGGCGAGCTGGCCGTAGGCGAAGGACAGGAGGATCCCCACGAGGGCCACGTGGAAGACCAGGTTCCCCGTCTCCTTGGCGTAGCCGCGCTCCGCGGAGATCCCGTCCTCCCCGGCGCGGATACGGTAGCCGCGCAGCTGCTTGGTGAGGACCTCCCGAGCCTCATCGAGCGCGAGGTGGGTGGTGAACTGCTGGTGGGCGGGGAAGCGGGTGAGGCGGCGCGGAACGCGGGAGGGCGGGGTACGCAGGGCGCGGACGTGGTCCCGGATGCGCGGGATGATGCACCCGATCAGGGAGGTGAACAGCAGGATGTAGACGGCGGCGAACCAGGGCGAGCCAAAGACGTCGAAGAAGCCGAGGCGGTCCAGGATCGCCCCGATCCCCGGGTTCGCCTCGATGTACTGGGCCACCGCCACCGGATCCTGGGGGCGCTGGGGGAAGAAGGAGCCGGGGACGGCCACCACTGCGAGCAGGAGCAGGAGGAGCAGCGCCACCCGCATGGAGGTGAGCTGCCGCCAGGCCCAGCGCGCCCAGATGGTGACCGGGTTGGTGGCGCCGGGGCGGGGGGTGACCCCAGAGCTAGGAGTGGTGCCGGGGCGGT
>CAZTOM010000090.1:0-8603 GCA_964615555.1 uncultured Actinomycetaceae bacterium | reverse complement strand
AGTTGTTGAACATGCCGCCGGAGGACGCGCACACGCCCATGGAGATGACCCACTTGGGGTCCATCATCGAGTCGTAGATGCTGCGCACCACGGGCGCCATCTTCTGGGAGACGCGTCCGGCTACGATCATGATGTCCGCGTGGCGCGGCGAGGCGCGGAAGATCTCGAGGCCGAAGCGGGCCATGTCGAAGCGGGGGGTACCCGCGGCCATCATCTCGATGGCGCAGCAGGCGAGGCCCATGGTGACCGGCCACTGGGAGGTGGCACGGGCCCAGCCGGCGAGCTTCTCCACCGAGCTGAGCATGAATCCCGCAGGAGCGTGCTCTTCGATTCCCATCCGTTTCTCCTATTCCCAATCGAGCCCACCGCGGCGCCACTCGTACAGGTAGGGCACCGAGATGAGGAAGACGAAGGTGAGCATCGCCACCAGGCCGAAGACGCCGAGGTCCCGGAAGCTCACGGCCCACGGGTACATGAACACCACCTCGATGTCGAAGATGATGAAGGTCATACCCACGAGGTAGAAGCGCACGGGGAAGCGGCCGCCGTGCGGCGGGCGCGGGGTGGGATCCACGCCGCACTCGTAGTTCGCGACCTTGACCCGGTTGTAGCGCTTGGGTCCGATGATCGCGGACGCACCGAGTCCGCCGAGCGCCACCGCAAGCGACAACGCCGCCATCCAGAGGATCGGGACGAACGGATTCGTCATGAGGCCTCCCTGTTCATCTTCGAAGTAGTCATGCCGCTGGAACCATCCTGCTCAGGGCAACGATCAGCCGGTCCATCGTCTCACCGCCGCGTCGTTCGTACCCGTCACTTAGGAGTTTGTGGACGAACTTCATCAAGGTGGGGCGCGGGAGCCCGTACTTGGTACAGATCCGCATCACCGCCGGGTTCTCGATCAGCTTCACGAAGATGCGACCGAGCGAGTAGTAGCCTCCGAACTCCGCCTTCATGGCGTCGGGGTAGGCGCGCAGCGCCTTCTCGAGCCCGTAGGGGCTGGTCCGCGAGAGCGCCTGGGAGATCACGTCAGCCGCCACGCGGCCGGCCGTGAGGCCCACACCGATCCCCTCGCCGTTGAACGGGGAGACCATGCCGCCGGCGTCCCCCACCAGCAGGAGGCCCTTGGTGTAGAGCGGCTGCCGGTTGAACGCCATCGGGAGCGCCGCGGAGCGCACGGGCGAGAGCTGGTTCTCCGGGGTGAACTCCCAGGACTCCGGGGCGTTGCGCATCCAGGTGCGGAAGAGCTCCTTGTAGTCGAGCTTGGTGGCCCGGGCGGTGGAGCTGACCGATCCGAGGCCCACGTTCACGGTGCCGTCCCCGAGCGGGAAGATCCACCCGTAGCCGGGCAGGAGGTTGGAACGCTCCCGGGGCCCGTCCCACAGCTCGAGCTGGGACTCCATCCACTCGTCGTCGTGGCGGGGGGAGGTGAAGTAGGTGCGCACGGCCACGCCCATGGGGCGCTGCTCGTTCTTCTCGATCCCCATCGCGGTGGCGATCCGGGCGGCCACTCCCCCAGCCTCGATCACGATCGGGGCGCGCAGCTCGTACTCCTGGCCGCGCGAGCCGTCCTCGTTGGTGCCGCGGGCGCGCACGCCCACGATCCGGCCGGACTTCTCGTGCAGGATGGGCGCGGTCACCATGGTGCCCTCGCGCAGTTCCGCGCCGGTGGCCGCAGCGTGGCGGGCGAGGGTCTCGTCAAAGCTCATCCGAGCCTTGGCCATCCCGTAGTTCGGGAAGGAGGTGGACTCGGGCCAGGGCAGGTAGATCTCGTGGCCCCCGCCCACCACGCGCAGGCCCTTGTTACGCATCCAGCCGCCCGCCGGGTCCATGGGGACACCCATGCGCGTGAGCTCGCGCACGGCGATCGGGGTGAGCCCGTCGCCGCAGATCTTGTCCCGCGGGAACGTGGCCTTCTCGAGGATGATGACCTTGTGCCCCAGCTGTGCCAGGTAGTGGCCTGCGGCCGATCCGGCCGGGCCGGCGCCGACCACCAGGACGTCTGCGTCCTGAGGCATGCTGGTCACGGCGTGGGTTCTCCTGATTCGTCCGGGGAGGGATGCTCGAACGTGCTCAACTCTAATCCACAAAAATGGACTGACTGCACACTGGATGTCCCCGTGGCCTCCACATCGCTGGGACCTTGGTCCCACCCTCGATGAGAGTCAGGACCTTGGGCCCAGACGGGGCGATTGGGTCAGTCGAGCGGCCGGAATGCCCGGTGCAGGGCCACGATCCCACCGGCCAGGTTGCGGTAGGCCACGCGCTCCCAGCCGGCGGCCGCGATCTGCTCCCCGAGTTCCTGCTGGTCAGGCCAGTCGCGGATCGATTCGGTGAGGTAGCCGTACGCCGGGGACTGCGAGGCCACGATCCGGGCCACCGTGGGCAGCACGGTGGAGAGGTAGGCGTAGTAGACGGTGCGGAAGGGCCGCCACGTGGGCCGCGAGAACTCGCAGATCACCACCCGCCCTCCGGGCTTCGTCACCCGGTAGAACTCGCCGAGTGCCGCGTCCGTGTCCCCCACGTTGCGCAGCCCGTAGGAGATCGTCACTGCGTCGAACGTCTCATCCGCGAATGGCAACGCGGTTGCATCGCCCACCACGAACGGGAGGTCCGGGTTCTGCTTCTTGCCCTGCGCCACCATTCCCTGCGAGAAGTCGAGCGGCACCACCTCCACGCCGGCGTCCGCCCAGGCCCGGGAGCTCGTGCCGGTGCCCGCGGCCACGTCCAGCACCCGCATGCCCGGGGTGGTCCCCACGGCGTCGCGCGTGGCCACGCGCCAGCGGCGCACCATGAACCCGGTCATCAGGTCGTTCGTGATGTCGTAGCGCGGCGCGATCGAGTCGAACATCCCAGCAACGTCGTGGGGGTCCTTGTCCAGGGTCGCGCGGGGGGCGGGGGAGGTCATGCCCCCGATTCTCCCCCATGAACGGCGCTGCCCGGAACACGCGCCCCCGCCTGCCTCCCGCTGCCGGCCCTCCCGGCGTCGCGCCAACCCTGCCCGCACCACTCCCGCCGAGTCGTCGTCCCGACGGCGGGCCAACCCTGCCCGCACCACTCCCGCCGCGTCGTCCTCCCGACGGCGGGGCTCACGCGGTCCCGAGCGTCACGTCCACGTCCTGCTGGGTGCCGTCACGGACCACGCCGAGCACCACCGTGGTCCCGGGGGCCTCGGCACGGACGTAACCGGTGAGGGAGTCCGCGCCGCTGACCGGGGAGCCGTCCACGGCCACCACCACGTCGCCCGCCTGGAGGCCCGCCGCGGCGGCCGCGGAGTCCGGTACCACCTGGTGGACCTCGGCCCCGGCGCGCACCACGTCCCCGGCACGGGCCTGTCCGTCCGTGAGGGAGACCCCGAGCATGGCGTGCTGCGCCGATCCATCGGCGATGATCTCCTCCGCCACGCGGGAGGCGAGGTCCACGGGGATCGCGAAGCCCAGCCCGATCGAGCCGGAGCGCTGGGACATGGCCGCGATCGAGGAGTTGATACCGATCACGCGGCCGCCCATGTCGAAGAGGGGGCCGCCTGAGTTGCCGGGGTTGATGGCGGCGTCCACCTGGATGGCGTTCGTGACCACCCGCTCCCCGCTGCCCGATCCGGTGGTCACGGGCCGGTCGAGCGCGGAGATGATCCCGCTGGTCACGGTGGAGGACAGCCCGAGTGGGTTGCCCACCGCCACCACCTGCTGGCCCACCACGAGGGCGTCCGAGACGCCGAGGCTCGCGGGGGCGAGGTCCTGCGGGGCACCCTGGAGGGTGAGGACCGCGAGGTCCGTGGTGGGATCCGTCCCCACCACCTGGGCCGGATAGACCCGGCCGTCCGCGAGGGTGACCCGGATGGCGCTGGCCCCGGCCACCACGTGGTCATTGGTGAGGATGTGGCCCTGGCTGTCCAGCACCACCCCGCTGCCCTCGGAGCCGCCGCGGCCCACCTGGACCTGGATGGCCACCACCGAGTCGCGCACGGCGTCGGCCACGCCCTCCACGGTGCCGTCGGCCACGGCTGCGGCGGGCACCACCACGGAGGAGTCCGCCGCGGTGTGGGAGTCCCCCACGCGGTCCGTGCCACCCGTGGCTGTGAGCACGCCGAACGTGCCGGCGCTCGCGAGGATGGCGGAGGCGAGGGAGGCCGTCAGCACCGCCGGCCACACGGGGCGGGAGCGCTCGGTCCGCACGGGGGAGGCGGGCGTTGGCGCCCACGTGCGCTCCGGGTTCGTCCACTGGTTCTCCGGGCTCGTCCACCCGTTCTCCGGGTTCGTCCACCCGTTGGGGTTCGTCCACCTGCCCTCCGGGCTCGTCCACCCGCCGTTACTGCTCATGTCCTGGTCCTTCCACCTGCCGCCCGGTGCGGCACCGTGGATAAGTGAACTCCCGGAATCTGGGAGGTCAGGCCATGGTTTCTGGATGTTCGCTGTGGACTGCGCGCCCCGCGGCCTCCCGCCGGGCGGCCACCACGTCCGCGAGGCCCTCCCGGCCCAGCCGTACCTCCACCACGGAGCGGCCGGTGATCGGCCGGGCCAGGACCTCCCGGAGCTCCTCCCGGCCCTCCTCCGTGCGCCCGTCCACGGCCACGTGGGAGGCGTCCAGCCCGGCGGCGAGCGCGGCGAGGTCCGCCTGCTGGGGGGTGGCGAAGAGCCGTTCGAACGTGGCGCGGGCCATCGTGTCCGCGCGGCCGAGCGCGCCGGGCTCCAGGGTCTCGAAGATCGCGCCGCCGGCGTCGTTGAGGACCACCACCTGCAGGTCCACCTCGCCCTCGAGGCGGCCGCGCAGGAGGCTGGTGGCGTCGTGGAGGAAGGTGAGGTCGCCCACCAGGGCGCGCACGGGCAACCCGGTGCCCAGGGCGAGCCCCGTGGCGGTGGCGATGGTGCCGTCGATCCCGGCGAGCCCCCGGTTCGCCACCACGAGGGTGCCCTCCGAGCGGCCGGGGGCCACGCCGTCGACGGCCCGCACGGCGTTCGAGGACCCGAGGACGAGGGTGGGGACGTCCGCCTCCCACACGAGAAGGGCGGCGCGTTCGGCGTCCGTGAGCAGGTCATCGCCGCGCACCGACTCGGCGAGGGCGGCGTCGGCGCGCCGCCAGCGCTCCCACCAGCCGCGGTCGGACTCGGTGGCCTCGGGGGCGCGGAGGTCCGGGAGGACGCGGGAGGCCACGCCGGCCACATCGGTCCAGCGGTGCCCGGCCACCACCACCACCTCGAGGTCGGTGCGGGCGAGGAGCTGGGAGACGGGGCGGGAGAGCGTGGGGTGGCCCACCACCACCACACGTTCGGCGTCCTCGGCGAGGCCGGCGGCAAGCAGGTCACGGTAGTGGGTGATGGCGCCGGGCAGGCGGGCCCCGGAGGAGGGTTCCGCGAGCACGGGCCAGCCGGCCCGCTCGGCGGCGGCGTACCAGTGCTCCCCCGCACGGTCACCGGCCACGAGCAGGGTCCGCACCCCGCCGCCGAGCTCTACCGCGGTGGGTCGGGCGCGGGCAACGTCCACCGGATCGGGCAGTCCGGGGCGGATCCAGTCCGCCACCAGGAGTTGCTCGAGCTGCTGCAGGGCCTCCGGCGAGCGCGAGGCCGTGTACTGCGGCACCAGCGGCTCCACGAGCCCCACGTTCAGGTGCACGGGTCCAGGATCGGCGGTGAGGGCCCCCGTGGCGGCAGCGATCGCGCGCGTGACCAGGCCCCGCACGGCCGCGGGCCGGAACCCGGCGGGCACGTCTGCGGCGAAGCGCGGCGCACTGGCGAAGATCCCCACCTGGTCCGTGGTCTGGTTGGCGCCCGTCCCGCGCCACTCGTGCGGCCGGTCCGCACTCACCACGACGAGCGGGTCACCCGAGTGGGAGGCCTCCAGTACCGCCGGGTGCAGGTTGGCCACGGCCGTCCCGGAGGTGGTCACCACGGCCACCGGGGCGGCGCAGGCGCGCGCGAGCCCGAGGGCCACGAACCCGGCGCCGCGTTCGTCGAGCCGGACGGTGAGGCGGAGCCAGCCGGCGTGGTGGGCCTCCGCCAGCGCGTAGGCGAGCGGCGCGGAGCGGGAGCCGGGGCTGAGGACGGCGTGCCGCACGCCGGCGGCCACGAGTTCGCGGACGAGCGTGCGGGCGAGCTCGATCGAGGGGGGCTGGGGGGCGGGTGGCGCGGTCATGGTGCCAGCAAGTCTAGGAGCGCTCCGCGCTGCGCGGGTGGGAGCCCCTCCGCCACGCGCCTTGCGCGCTCGGTCCACCACCGCGTGAGCCCGGGATCCGCGTGCCAGGATCCGGCATCCGGCTCCACGCGTCCGGCGGGTAGGTGCCCGTTTACCGGCAGGAGGGGTTCCGCCGCCACGTCCGTGCCGAACAGGTTCACTGTGGCGAGTCCGCTGGCGAGGGGGATGCCGTGGAGCGAGGCGGCCTCCTGTGGCAGTGCGGCCGCGAGGGCCACGCCGGCGGCGATCCCCACGGAGCTCTCGAGGGCGGAGGAGACCACCACGGGCAGGCCCACCTGCTCGGCGAGCGCGAGGCAGGCGCGCACCCCGCCCAGGGGCTGGACCTTGAGGACCACCACGTCCGCGGCCTCCAGCTCCACCACGCGCAGCGGATCGGCGGCGCGGCGGATCGACTCGTCCGCGGCCACCGGCACCTCCACCGCCCGCCGCACGGCGGCCAGGTCCTCCACGGTGGCGCAGGGCTGCTCCACGTACTGCAGTCCGCCTGCGGCGCGGTCGAGCACCCGGATCGCGTCCACGGCCTCGGCCACGTCCCAGCCGCCGTTGGCGTCCACGCGGATCGAGCCGTCGGGCCCCAGGGCGTCGCGCACCGCCTCCAGGCGGGCCTCCTCCTCCGCCCGCTCCTGACCGGGTTCGGCCACCTTCACCTTCGCGGTGGTGCACCCGGAGGCGGCCACGATCTCGTGGGCGCGGGCGGCGTCCACGGCCGGCACGGTCACGTTCACGGGCACGGTGGGCCGTAGCGGGTGGGGGTAGGGGAGGTGGGCGGCCTCGAGGGTGGCGCGCAACCACGGAAGGCAGGTGGCGTCGTCGTACTCGTGGAAGGGGGAGAACTCCGCCCACCCGGCGGGCCCGGCCAGCAGCAGTCCGTCGCGGCGGGTGAGGCCGCGGAAGCGGGAGGTGAGCGGCACCGAGTAGGCGATCGCCATGGCTAGGGGCGGGCCACCGGGGAGAGGGCGTGGTAGACGGGGAGGAATTTCTGGGCGGTCTCGGCGAGCTCGTCCGAGGGGACCGAGCCGGCCACGATCCCGCCGCCGGCGTACAGGCGCACGGAGGCGCCGTCGTCGGAGAGCTGGCCGCAGCGCAGGGCGATGGCGAACTCGCCGTCCCCGGCCGCGTCCATCCAGCCCACGGGCCCGGTGTAGCGGCCGCGGTCGAAGCCCTCGAGCTCCGCGATCATGCGGGCCGCCACCGGGGTGGGGGTGCCGCAGATGGCGGCGGAGGGGTGGACCAGCTCCGCGAGCGCGAGCGCGGACTGCTCGCCCGGCAGGATGCCGGTGATCTCGGTGGCCAGGTGCTGGATGGTGGGCAGGGAGAGGATGCGGGGCGCGGCCACCTCGATCTGGGCCACGGTGGCGAGCTGGTCGGCCACGGAGCGCACCGCGTACTCGTGTTCGGCGGCGTCTTTGGCGGAGGAGGAGAGCCGGTCGGCGGCCTCGCCGTCCTGGGTGGCGTCCCCGGTGGCGGGCACGGAACCGGCAAGCACGCGGGAGCGGATCGACTCGCCGCGGCGGCGGATGAGAAGCTCGGGGCTGGCGCCGAACATGCCGTCCACGTGGAAGACCATTGCGCCGGGGTTCGCCTCGGCAAGGCGGACGAGCACGCAGGGCAGATCGATGGGCTGGGGGCCGGTGGCGAGCAGGTCGCGGGCCACCACCACCTTCTCCACCTCGCCGGCCTCGATGCGCTCGAGGGCCTCGGCCACGGCGCGGCGGAAGGACTCGCGGGTGAGGTCGCCGGGCAGGAGGTCCAGCTCCTCGAGGGTGCACTCCGGCACGGACTCCGGCGCCGGCCCGGTGGTGGTGAGGGTGCCGTCCTCCCAGCGGCCGAGCACCTCCGGGATCACCAGCACGCTGGAGACGTCCGAGTCCGGGGAGAAGGTGACCGAGACGAACGCGTGGGCGCCCGGGTTGTGGCTGACGTACTCCTGGAACGCGGCCTCCAACTGTGCGAATCGGCCGGCTCCCCGGGCCTCGGCGCGGAAGCGCTCACCCCAGCCGAGCAGCGCCCGGCGGGACCCGTTGCCGTTCAGCGGGCTCACCCACACGAGCGGCGTGCCACGGCGAAGGCTCGCGGCGAGCGGCTCGGTTACCACATGTGTTGGAGGGAGGGACACGGTGCCCAATGCTACCCCGCGCGCCACGTTTCGCCGCGCCGGGGCTCGCCCGCCGACGACGGCGCCGGGCTCGTGCTGTGGGGGCCGGCGCGCGCCACTAGGCTCGGGGGCATGTCCACCGCTGCACAGCCCTTCGACCCGTCCCTCTGGCGCGAGGTGGAGGGATTCGACTTCACTGACATCACCTACCACCGCGGGATCTCCCCCGAGAGCGGCGCCGACCTGCCCGTGGTGCGCGTGGCCTTCGACCGGCCCGAGGTGCGCAACGCGTTCCGCCCGCACACCGTGGACGAGCTCT
>CAZTOM010000089.1:0-8632 GCA_964615555.1 uncultured Actinomycetaceae bacterium | reverse complement strand
CTCGATCACGTCGTGCGGGCCGCGTACACCGGACTCGGCCACGCGTACGATGCCGTTCGGGATCACGTCCAGGACCTCGGCCACCGTCTCGCGGCGGACCTCGAGGGTCTTCAGGTCGCGGGCGTTGACCCCCACCACCTGTGCCCCGGCGTTCACGGCCCGGACCGCCTCCATCCTGTCATGCGCCTCCACGAGGGCGCACATGCCCAGGGAGTGGACGCGCTCGATCAGCGCGGTCAGCACGTTCTGCTCCAGGGCGGCCACGATCAGGAGGACGATGTCCGCGCCGTGGGCCCGGGCCTCCCAGATCTGGTAGGGCGTGACGATGAAGTCCTTGCGCAGCACCGGGACGTCCACCGCCGCACGAACGGCGTCCAGGTCCGCCAGCGAGCCGCCGAAGCGGCGCTGCTCGGTGAGCACGGAGATCGCGGAGGCCCCTCCGGCCTCGTACTCCCCGGCGAGCCACGCCGGGTCCGGGATGGGCGCGAGCGCTCCCTTGGAGGGGCTCGAGCGCTTCACCTCGGAGATGATCTTCACGCCCTCGCGGTCGCGGAAGACGGCGAGGGCGTCGCGTGCGGAGCGGGTGCGGGAGGCCCGTTCCTTCAGCTCCTCGAGGCTCGTGTTCGCCTCGCGGGCAGCAACGTCCTCACGGACACCAGCAATGATGCTGTCCAGAACATTCATGTGGGACGGATCAGTCCGAATACCAGTCGCGTGCCACGCGCTTCTCGGTGGGCTGCCCCATCCCGAGGAAGCGCATCACGATCCCGGCCACAATGCCGAGCACGATGATGACGATTCCGGCGATCGTTACCGGGTCCCGGTACAGCGACATGCCGATGCCGGTCACCACGGACCCGGCCAGCACCATCCACACCATCGTCCACGACGCAGTGGTGCGGCCGTGGTTCACAGGGGCCGCAGCACGCGGCGCGATGTAAGTCTCCTCGGTCATGGTCCCTCCTTAGATTCCCAGCCTACCGCCATTTTCGGAGGGGTCCTCCCCGCGTCCGATTGCGTCCCAATCGTCCATCGCGCGCACGCGCGCCTCCGGCGGGGCGGGAGTGCGCTCGAAACGGCTGGGCTGGTCCCCGCCGCGCCCTCCTGCCACGGCCACGGTGGCCCCACCGAGCGCGCCAAGTACGAGCCCGGCGAGGGCCAGCCACACGGCCGGGTGGCGCTGAACCGGCGCCTCGCTCCACGCCAGTCCGGTCGCGGTGGCGGCGGCGTCATTCAGCAGGGGCGTGGGGTCCGCCAGTGCCATTGCGACGACGACGGCGGCCCCTGCCGCGAGCAGTGCGGCGAGCGCTCCGATCACCCGGGCGAGCGAGCGGCGGGCGAGCAGGAGCGCGGCCGCGCCCGCAAGGAGGACGAGGCCCGCGGCTCCCGCAACGGGAACCGAGCCCCCACTCACGGTGAGGGGCATCTCCCCGGTGACGGTCGTCGTCGTGGAGGAGAACCAGGTGCCGGCCGAACTGGCGAGGACGAGCACGCCCGAGCCGGCGAGCAGGGCGGGGAGGGCGGCGCGGAGCTTCATGGGCGGGCCAGCCTGGAGGCGGTACGCACGGCCCGCAGCGCGGTGGCGGCCTTGGTGCGGGTCTCCTCGAACTCGGTGGCCGGATCGGAGTCCAGCACGATCCCGGCGCCGGACTGGACGGAGGCCGTCCCGTCCGCGATGACGGCGGTGCGGATGGCGATCGCCATGTCCAGGTCGCCCGCGAGGTCCAGGTAGCCGATCACGCCGCCGTAGATGCCCCGGCGGGTGGGTTCGAGTTCGTCGATGAGTTCCATGGCGCGCACCTTGGGCGCTCCGGAGAGGGTGCCGGCGGGGAAGGCGCCTAGGAGGCAGTCGAGCGCGGAGGTGCCCTCGCGCAGGCGCCCGGTCACCGTGGAGGTGATGTGCATGATGTTGGAGTAGCGGCGCAGGTCCATGAACTCCGCCACCGCCACGGAGCCGGGGGCGCAGGTCTTGGCGAGGTCGTTGCGGGCAAGGTCCACGAGCATGATGTGCTCGGAGCGCTCCTTCGGGTCCGCGAGCAGTTCCGCGGCGAGCCGGGCGTCCTCCTCGGGGGTGGCGCCGCGGGGGCGGGAGCCGGCGATCGGGAAGGTGCGGGCGGTGCCGTCCTCCACCTTCACGAGGGTCTCCGGGGAGGATCCCACCACGTCGATCCGGCCGGAGGGGCGGCGCGGATCGGGCAGGGAGACCAGGTACATGTACGGGGAGGGGTTGATGGCGCGCAGCACGCGGTAGACGTCGAGCGGATCGGCGGTGCACTCCACGTCCGCGCGCAGCGAGGGCACCACCTGGAAGACCTCCCCCTCCCGGATGGCCTCCTTCGCGGCGCGCACGGCGGCCATGAACTCCTCCTTCCCGGTGCGCAGGGTGGGCTCGGGCTCCGGGAGGTGGGTGAGGGTGCGGGCGACCGGTTCGGAGGGCGCGGCCGCGAGGCGTTGCGCGAGGCGCTCCAGGCGGGCCGTGGCGTCCTGCCACGCCTCGTCCACGCGCTCGTCCGTGCCGTCCGCGTTGACGGCGTTCGCGATCAGCCACACGGTGCCGGTGTGGTGGTCCAGGGCCACCAGGTCGTCCACGAGGCCGAGGGCCACGCGGGGGTGGCGGAGGTCGTCCACCGTGGTCTCGGGAATCTGCTCCCAGGCGCGCACGATGTCCCAGCCGAGCACGCCCACGAAGCCTCCGGTGAGCGGGGGGAAGCCGGGGAGGCGGGCGCCGGGCAGGGCCGCGATGGCGGAGCGCAGGACGTCCAGGACCTCACCCTCGCGGGGGACGCCCGCCGGGACGTCGCCCTCCCAGTGGGCGCTGCCGTCCCAGGACAGGAGCGTGGCCCGCGAGGCGGTGCCCACGAAGCTCCAGCGGGACCACTGGCCGTGTTCCGCGGACTCGAGGATGAACGTGCCCGGTCCCCCGCCGAGCGCGCGGTAGACGGTGGTGGGGCTCAGGTCCTCGGCGAGCAGGGTGCGGGCCACGGGGATCACGCGGTGGTCGCGGGCGAGGGCCCGGAAGGACTCCAGATCCGGGGTGAGGGTGCCCCAGGGCGGTGGGGTGGGCGTGGCGGTGGTGGGTTCGGGGGCGGGTGTGGGCGTTGGCGTGGTCATGGGCGCTCCCCCACCACGGCCTCGAGGTCGCCCCCGGCGTCGAAGCAGGAGTGGGCCCCGGTGTGGCAGGCCGCCCCCACCTGGTCCACCTCCACGAGGAGGGCGTCGCCATCGCAGTCCAGGCGCACGCGCTTGACGTACTGGTAGTGGCCGGACGTGTCGCCCTTGCGCCAGTACTCGCCGCGGGAGCGGGACCAGAAGGTCACGCGGCCCTCGGTGAGGGTACGCCGGATCGCCTCATCGTCCATCCAGCCCACCATGAGCACCTGCGAGGTGGCGTGGTCCTGCACCACGGCCGCCACGAGCCCGTTCTCGTCGAACTTGAAATCCACGCCCCGATCCTCCCACGGGGGCGCGCGCCACCCGAAACCGGTGGGGCGGGCGCACCCTCGGCGGGGCGAGTGGGTAGCGTTGGCGCACCCTCGCGGTAGTCTTGGCGCACCCTCGCGGTAGTTCTGGCGCACCCTCGGCGGAATGTGGGGGTCAGCGGACCGGGAAGCCCGCGGACCTCAGGGCGTCCTTCACCTGGCCGATCGAGACGGTCCCGAAGTGGAACACGGAGGCCGCGAGCACGGCGTCCGCCCCGGCCTGGGCGGCGGCCACGAAGTGCTCGGCCGTGCCGGCACCTCCGGAGGCGATGAGCGGGAGCGTGGTCACCTCGCGGACCGCGCGCAGCATCGCAAGGTCGAAGCCGGCGGTGGTGCCGTCGGCGTCCATGGAGTTCAGCAGCACCTCGCCCACGCCGCGCTCGGCGCACTCGCGCACCCAGGCCACGGCATCCATGCCGGTGCCCCGGCGCCCGCCGTGGGTGGTGACCTCGAAGCCGGAGTCGGTCTCCCCGCCCCGCCGGGCGTCCACGGAGACCACGAGCACCTGGGAGCCGAACCGGGCGGCGATCTCATCCACTAGCTCGGGCCGGGCGATCGCGGCCGTGTTCACGGAGACCTTGTCCGCGCCGGCGCGCAGCAGGGCGTCCACGTCCTCCACGCTGCGCACTCCGCCGCCCACGGTGAGGGGCACGAACACCTCCTCGGCGGTCCGGGCCACCACCTCGCGCACCGTGCCGCGCCCCTCCACGGAGGCGGAGACATCCAGGAAGGTGATCTCGTCCGCACCCTCGGCGGAGTAGCGCTCGGCGAGCTCCACGGGGTCTCCGGCGTCCCGGAGGTTCTGGAAGTGGACTCCCTTGACCACACGGCCCGCGTCCACGTCCAGGCAGGGGATCACACGAATCGCGACAGGCATGGGTGCTCCTTCCGGCATGGGGGAAGCGTAGCGAAGTACGCTTCGATGGCATGAGCACCCTCCACCCACCGGGCGGGATGGCCACCACCCGCAGGGACGCGGCCATCTCCGCGGTGCTCGCGGCCCGGGAGGGCGGGGCGGGCACCGTGATGGTGGACGGGCGCTCCGGTTCGGGCAAGACGGAGTTCGCCGCGGTCCTCGCCGAGCTCCTGCCCGGTGCCCGGGTCCTGCACCTGGAGGACGCCTACCGCGGGTGGGACGGCCTCTACGCCGGCCTCGAAGAGGTGGCGGAGGGGGTGCTGGAGCCGCTCACGGCGGGCCGGTTCGGTTCCTACCAGGCATGGGACTGGGAGGCGGATGCGCCCGGCGCGCGCCGCGTGGTGGAGCCCCTGCGCCCGGGTGAGGTCCTGATCGTGGAGGGCTGCGGTGCCCTGGCCGATCCGGTGGGAGAACACGCGGACTACGGCATCTGGTGCGAGGCCCCCGAGGAGGTCCGGCGCGAGCGAGCCGCCACCCGCGATCCGTACGACTGGTCGGCCCAGTGGGACGACTGGGCCCGCCAGGAGGCCGCCCTCACCTACCGCTACCAGCCCCACCTCGTGCTCCACACGCACCCGGCCTGAGCCCTCCGCCCGGCTGAGCCCTCCGCCCGGGATCTGCTCTGCGGGGCCCGGGCCGCACTACCCGGCGGCGAGGACGTCCACCACCACCACGAGCGTGTCCGTCCCGATCCCCAGTTCCGGGGGCACCACGATCAGTAGCCGGGAGCCGGTGCGCTGGTCCAGGATCCCGGTGCGCACGCCCGGGGAGGCCGTCCCCAGCTCGACCACGGCCGGGACTCCCGTGTCCCACGTGGTGTCGTAGACCTCGTGGCCGTTCCACTCCCAGATCGTGTACTGCAGCACCACCTGCTGCCCGGGGAGGACCTGCTCCCCCTCGCCGCGCGTCAGGACGGTCACGTCCAGTGCCCCCGACGGCGTGGCCCCCTCCTCCAGCTCGATCGTTGGTCCGTGGTCGGTGTCCGTCACGTGCACCCCGTGGGCCGCTCCCCCGCCGCCCACGGCGGTGGGCAGGATGTCCACCACGGTCACGTGCATCTCCTGGTCGTCCTCGTGCTCCACGGGCTGGGTCACCAGCAACCGGGATCCCACCGGCTCACCCACGATCGCGCCGTGCAGCATGGGCCCCAGGTCCTCCTCGGTGGCGAAGAGGACCCGTGGGAGCCCGGCGCCCTCGAGGCGGGTGCCGTCGGAGCCGTGGAAGGCGGAGAGGGTGATCACGAGTGGCTCCTCGTCCTCCACCACCGGACCACTCCCCTCCTGGACCACCTCCACGCCGGCTCGCTCGATCGGAAGGGGCGGGTCGAACTCCACCACGGGCACGGTCCCGAACTTCCCGCCCACCGTGATCCCGTCCTCGCGCGCGTCCCCTCCACCGGTGCACGCCGCCAGGGCGAGCGGGAGCGCCAGCGCCAGGGCGGTGGCCCCCCGGGCGGCAGGCACGAGGACGGCAGGCACGAGGGCAGGGGCTCCGTTCGTCCGGGCGGCAGGCACGAGGGCAGCGGCTCCGTTCGTCCGGGCGGCAGGTCTGGGGCCGGGGCGCCGCATCAGCCCACCGCCGCGATGAGCGCGTCCACCCGCTCATCCCTCGTGGCGAACGGGTCGTAGAGCATCACGGTGCGCTGGGCGGGGTCCGCGAGCTTCAGGTGCACCCAGTCCACCGAGTAGTCGCGGCGGCGCTCCTGGGCTGCCGCCACAAATGCCCCGCGCAGTGCCGCGCGCGTGCTGGTGGGCGGGGAATCCACGGCCCGCCGCACGGCGTCCGGTGAGGTGAGGCGCCGCACAAGGCCCTCGCCCTCGAGGCGCTCGAGCAGGGTGGGGCCGGTGATGTCGTGGTAGGCGAGCAGCAGTCGTCGCAGACCGGCGAGCGTGGCGCCGGCGCGGGCCTGGTAGCGCTCCACCAGCCGCTGCTTGATCGCCCAGTCGAGCTCGGTGGCCACCGCGGTATGGTCCCCGCCCTCCACGGCCTCGAGCCCGCGGCGCCACAGGTCGATCGCGGCGGCGTGCCAGGGGGTGGGGCCCTCCCCGTAGGCCTCCACCACGGCGTCCAGGTAGTGGCGCTGCAGGGCGATCGGGGTCATCCGCCGCCCGTCCGTGAGCTCGAGGGGGACCTGCCCGGTGCGGTCCGCGGAAACCTCCCGGATCGCGGACATGGGGTCCACGAGTTCGAGGCGGAAGCGGTGTCCCGATTCCACGAGGGAGACCAGCAGGTCCGTGGCCGCCACCTTGAGGAGGGTGGCGGACTCGGACATGTTCGAGTCCCCCACGATCACGTGCATCCGCCGGTAGAGGTCCACGTCCGCATGGGGTTCGTCCCGGGTGTTGACCATGGGCCGGGAGCGGGTGGTGGCCGAGGAGAGGGAGTCCCACATCTGGCCCGCCCGCTGCGAGAAGTCCAGTGTGAGCCGGCCACCCACGCTCCGGAGGTGCCCGGCGCCCACCAGCACCTGGCGGGTGACCAGGTAGGGCACGAGCGACTGGACGAACTGCTTGTAGTCGGGCCGGCGCCGCACCAGGTAGTTCTCGTGGCAGCCGAAGGAGTTGCCGGAGGTGTCCAGGTTGTTGCGGAACAGGTGGATACGCCCCTCCACACCCTCCTGGTCCAGCCACTCGTTGGCCTCGCCCGCGAGCCGGGCGAGCATCACGGCACCGGCGCGGTCCTGGGCGAGCAGATCGGAGAGGCGGTCGCACTCGGCGGTGGCGTACTCCGGGTGGGAGCCCACGTCCAGGTAGAGGCGCCCGCCGTTGCCCAGGAACACGTTCGAGGAGCGCCCCATGCGCACCACCGGCTGGAAGAGGAGGCGAGCGGCGTCGTCGGCGTCCATGGGCGGGTCCCCGCCGGTACGCGAGGCGCAGGTGATCCCGTACTCCGTCTCGAGGCCCCAGATGCGCCGCGGGTAGTCCGCGGAGGGTCCGGGGCTCACCACGGGCGGCCCTGCCGCCCGGCGGACGGGGCGGGTGTCACTCCCCGCCCTTCTGGACGAATCCCTGGACGAAGCTCTCCGCGTTGGTCTCCAGGATCGAGTCGATCTCGTCCAGCAGGTCGTCCACGCCCTGCGTCTGCGCCTGGGGCGCCGTGGGGACGGGTGCCTCGGGCAGCGGGTCTGACTCGCGATCCGATCCGCGGGCGAACTCCTGGTGGGACATCTTCCCTCCTCCATCACTTCCGGTAGTCAAGGTTCACGGTCCATCTTCAAGCTTCCGGGGCACCCGCGGATCTCAGCCGCGTTCGCGGCCCCCGAGGGCGTCCAGCAGCCCGTCCACCGTCTCACTGTCCAGCAGGCTACCCGCCCGCTCGCGGGAGGCCGCGTAGGGATCGGTGAGCGGGACGCGCAGGAGGCGGCCGCGCCGCGGGGAGTCGAGCACCACGGAGGACCACCCGGCCGCGGCCACGGAGGCGGGGTAGCGGGCGATCACGGAGCCGCGGAACCAGGCGCGCGTCCCGGCGGGCGGCTCCACCACGGCGGCCGCCACCTCCTCCTGGGTGACCAGGCGGCGCACCCGCCCGGCGGCCTCGAGCCGTCCCACCACGGAGCGCTCGGGGCGCAGGTCCGACCACTGCAGGTCGAGGGCGGCCAGGCGCGGGTCCTCCCAGCCGGTGTGGGTGCGGGCCCGCAGCCCCTCGAGGACCTGCTTCTTGGCCACCCACTCCACGCAGTCCGCCACGGACTCCGGATCGCTCGCCAGGCCGTCCAGGACGAGGGACCACAGCTCGAGCACCCCGGCAACCTCGGTCCCGCGGCCACTGCGCTCGTAGTGGCGGGCCACCAGATCGCGGTACGTACGCTGTATATCGAGTGCGGTATGCGAGCCCGCGCCCTGCGTGGAGAGCACGTGGTCAAACGGCTCGCGGCTCACGCCCCACGCGTCCACCACGGGGGCGGAGAGCAGGAGGGCGTCCAGGTCCAGTGGCGCCGCCCCGTCCTCCAGGAGCCCCAGCACGAGCGAGGTGGTGGCCACCTTCAGGTAGTTCGCCACGTCGAAGGTGTTGGCATCCCCCACGATCACGTGGAGTCGGCGGTAGCGCGCGGCATCGGCGTGCGGCTCGTCGCGGGTGTTGATGATGGGACGGTTGAACGTGGTCTCCAGCCCGATGTCGTTCTCCAGGTAGTCCGCCCGCTGCGAGACCTGGAAGCCCGGCTCCTCGCTGCGCGGCCCGATCCCCACCCGCCCGGCGCCGGCCACCAGCGGCCGGGTCACGAAGAACGGCGTCACAT
>CAZTOM010000088.1:5608-8640 GCA_964615555.1 uncultured Actinomycetaceae bacterium | reverse complement strand
CATCTGCAGGATCGTCATCACCTTCATGCGGATCGCGTCCGCGGTGTTGTGCGCAAAGGTCTCGGCGCAGTCGCCGCCCTGCAGCACGAACGCCTCGCCGCGCGAGGCCGCCGCCATCCGGTCCATGAGCTTGTCCGCCTCACCGGCGAACACGAGCGGCGGCATCGTGGCGAGCTCGGAGACCGCTGAGTCGAGCGCCGCCTGGTCCGGCCACGTGGGCTGCTGCACGCGCGGCAGATCGCGCCAGTGCTCCAGCCCCGCCAGCACGTCCGGGTGTGCCTCCACGTCCTGCTCCTTCCGCTCCCTGCGGGGCCGGTGCGCCGGGCCAACGCTCGCCATGATACGTGCCGCCCGCGCCCCGGCGGCCCGCTGTCCATTCCCGACGGCGTCCGGTGCCCCGTGCCGCGGGGATTGCTCCCGGGTCAGGCCTCCCAGGCAACCTCGTCTGCGGGGATATCCGGGCGCAGTCCGCGCCACACGGCGTGGCGGAAGCGGCCCTCCCGGGTGATCTCCGCGTACTCCACCTCGCCCACGAGCGTGGGGCGCACCCAGGACGCGTCCCGGCGGTCGGCGGCCGGGACGTCATCCACCGGTGGGGTCTTGCGCTCCAGCTTCCCCAGCCGGGCCGCGATGGCCTCCATCTGACCGTCGCCAAAACCGCTGCCCACCCGCCCGGCGTAGCGCAGCTCCCCTGCATCGTCCGGGACGGCCACCAGCAGGGAGGCGAACTCGCGGGACGTGGAGGCCCGCCACCCGATCACCACCACCGACTGCGTGGGGCGGTGCTTGATCTTCAGCCACTGCCGGGATCTGCGCCCGGCCACGTAGTGCGAGGCGTTCCGCTTGGCCACCACGCCCTCGAGCCCCTCCGTGGCGCTGCGGGCGAGCGCCTCCTCGAGGTCCTCGCCCAGGTCCTCCGGCACCCGGACGAGTTCCCCGTCCTCCACCGCCTGCCGCAGCAGTGCGCGACGGTCCGTGTAGCGGGTGCGCTGGAGGCCGCGTTCGGTGCTCTCAATCGTGAGGGAGAGGATGTCGAAGAGGAGGAGTTCCACCGGCGCCTGTTCGGCGAGCCGTGCGGCGTCCCGCGGGTCTGCCTTCATCCGCGGCTGGAGTGCCCCGAAGTCTGGTCGGCCGTCCACGCACGCCACCACCTCGCCATCGAGGATGGCGGCCTCGGCGTTCAGGAGTCCTGCCACTTCCTGAAGTTCGGGGTAGAGGCCGGTCATGTCCCGCCCGCTGCGGCTCATGAGGGTGGTCCGCCCCTCCGAGACGGCGATGATCGCGCGCACCCCGTCCCACTTGCCCTCGAAGGTCCACGCCTCCTCGCCCATCTCCGCCGGTGCCGTCTCCGCCACCTGCGCGGTGGCGAGCATCGGTTCGGGCAGTTCTGCAAGGTCCACGTGGGCCGCGAGTGGCGTGGGCCGCCGCCCACGCGTGCTGCGCTTTCCACTCGCACTGGGCCGTCCACTTGCACTGGGCTGCCTATCAGTGCTGGACCGCCCACGCGTGCTGGGCTGCCCGCGAAGCTGGGGAGGTTTCGCCTCCGTCTCCTCAACGTTTCTTCCCCGCCTCGGCGGGTCATCGCCAGCACCGTCCGGGTCCGGCTGGTCCTTGGTGAACTTGAGCAGCCAGTTGTCCTTCTCGCCGGGTTTGGAGGTCTTTACCAGCACGTATCGGCGCGGGAGTCCGCCGAGGCCGCCGTCCGGCCGTCCGGTGAGGACCGCGATCACCTCGTCCTCGCGCCACTTCTCGGCCTCATAGGTGCCGGAGTCCCAGATTCGGACCTCGCCGGCTCCGTACTCGCCCTTCGGGATGGTGCCTTCGAAGCTGCCGTACTCGAGGGGATGGTCCTCGGTCGGGACGGCGAGTCGGGTCACGTCTGGATCGAGCGCGGGACCCTTGGGCACGGCCCAGGAGACGAGGACGCCGTCGTGCTCGAGGCGGAAGTCGTAGTGGAGACGGCGGGCGTGGTGCTCCTGGATCACGAACGCGGTGCCGGGCTTCCCTCCCGCGGATGCCCGCGCAGGATCCGCGGGGACGGGTTCCGGGGTCTTGGAGGCGTCCCGCATGGAGCGGTACTGCGAGAGCCGATCCTCCCCGCCCCACCCCTGGGAGGCGATGGGGTCCAGTCCGTCCTCGGCGCGCTCGAGCACCTCCTCGAAAGCGAGCTGGGCGAGGTCGGGGTCGTCGAGCTCCTCCCACGTGCGGGGCGCCGCCACCATCGGCCGGTCCCGCCCGCGCAGCGAGTAGGGGCAGACGGTGGTCTTGGCGGCGGAGTTCTGCGACCAGTCCACCAGGACCCGGCCCTCGCGCAGGGTCTTCTTCTGCTGCGAGACAACGAGTTGGGGCAGCTCGGCCTCGAGTGCGCGGGCGAACTCCTTGGCCACGGCGGAGACCTCCTCCGAGGTGGCCGAGCCGTCCAGTGCCGCATACAGGTGGATACCCTTGGACCCGGAGGTGACGGGGACGGCGTCCAGCCCCATCCCGGCGAGGAGGTCCCGGGCGGCATGTGCCACCTCCACGCACTCGGGCAGGCCGGCACCGGGACCGGGATCGAGGTCGATCACCATGCGGTCGGGATTGCGGGTGGTGCCGTCCGCGTCCACCCTCCACTGGGGCGTGTGGATCTCGAGGGCGGCTACCTGGGCAAACCATGCGAGGACGGCGGGTTCGTTGGCGAGCGGGTAGTCGTTGGTGTGGTTCGTGTGCTGGATGGTGGTGCGCGGGATCCACGCGGGTGCGGAGTCCTCGAGGTCCTTGCGGAAGAACACCTGGCCGTCCACGCCGTCCGGCCACCGCTTCCGGGTGACCGGACGCCAGGCGGCCTGCGGGATCAGGAGCGGGGCGATGCGCTGGTAGTAGTCCATCACTTCGGCCTTGGTGGTGCCCGTGGCAGGGTAGAGCACCTTGTCCAGGTTGGTCACCCGAAGGCGGCGGCCATCGATCGTGACGCGCTGTTCCCTCGCCATGGCCGCCTCCTTCTGCTCCTCCTACGGTGCCCCCGCCCACGGTGAGCCGCCACTGGAACGGGA
>CAZTOM010000088.1:3379-5508 GCA_964615555.1 uncultured Actinomycetaceae bacterium | reverse complement strand
GGGGGGCGGGCGTAGGGCGGGGCGGCGGCGTCGGGAGGCGGGGGTGGGCGCGGGCTGGTTCACTGGATGGATGCGAGCAATCTGGACTGGGGCGGTCACGTTCGGGCTCGTGAACGTGCCCGTGAAGCTGTACTCCGCCACGGAGGACCACTCGGTGAAGCTGCACATGGTGCACGACTCCGACGGCGGGCGGATCCGGTACGAGCGCAAGTGCGAGAAGTGCGGGAAGAAGATCCCGTGGGAGAACATCGACAAGGCGTTCGACGACGGCGAGCAGACCGTGATCCTCACCGACGAGGACCTGGACTCCCTCCCGGCGGAGCGGTCCAAGGAGATCGTGGTGGAGCAGTTCGTGCCCTCCGACCAGATCGAGCCGATGCTGCTCGGCTCCTCCTACTACCTGGAGCCCGACGGGAAGAGCCCCAAGGCGTACCTGCTGCTGCGCGAGACGCTGAAGAAGACGGACCGCACGGCGGTGGTGACGTTCGCGCTGCGGCAGAAGACCCGGCTCGGGGCGCTGCGCGTGAAGGACAAGGTGCTGGTGCTGCAGGCGCTGCTGTGGTCCGACGAGGTGCGGGAGGCCGACTTCCCGGCCACCCGTTCCCGGGCGAAGATCTCCGACCAGGAGCTGAAGATGAGCGCCGCGCTCGTGGAGCAGTTCTCGAGCGATTTCACGCCCGAGAACTACACGGACGAGTACCAGGAGGAACTCCGCAAGCTGATCGAGACCAAGCTCGAGCAGGGCGACGCGGTGGACACCGAGGAGACGTTCGGGGAGTCGGGCGAGGACGAGGGCCAGGACGCCGAAGTGGTGGACCTGATGGAGGCGCTGAAGAAGTCCATCGCGGCGCGCAAGGAGAAGAAGGGCGGCGCGAAGTCCTCCGGGTCCGGGAAGGCTTCAGGATCCGGGAAGGCTTCTGGATCCGGGAAGGCTGGCGCGAAGAAGTCGACGACCAGGAAGACTGCCGCGAAGTCCGCGCCGGCGAAGAAGGGCGCGTGAGCCCACGAGGGCGTTTGGGCCCCGAGGGCGCCGGGGTGCCGCGCGGGGGTGTGGAGCCACCTGTCGGACTCGAACCGACGACCGTCCGCTTACAAGGCGGGAGCTCTACCAACTGAGCTAAGGTGGCGCGGCCCTGGCTCCGCGTTGCCGCGGGGCGCGGGGCCGCCCGCGTCTCCGCGGGCAGTACCCAAGGGTACCGGGGTGGGCGAGGCCGGGGCCATCACCCGTGGTTGCGCTGCGGGGCGCCCCTGCCGGGGCGCCCTCCGCGGACGCCTCAGCCCTTGCGGGCCTCGATGGCGTTCTGGAGCGCGTTCTCGGCGGTCCAGGGGTCGTCCTGCTCGAAGCCCCACTGCTCGCCGTCCAGGAAGATAGCCGGCGTGCCGGTGGCGGGCACGTTCTGGACGAAGTTGCGGGTGGTGGCCTCCACCCAGTCGCGGTACGTGCCGTCGGCGAAGCGCGCGATCACGTCCTCCGGCACACCGGCGGCCGCGGCGGCCTGCTCGATCTCCGGCAGCATCGCGGCCTGGTTCTGGCCGTAGGTGAGGAAGACCTGCTGGTTGAAGTCCAGGAACTTGTCCGGCGCGTGCTCCAGCACCGTGGCGGCAGCGTTCGAGGCCAGGCCGGAGAATCCGGTGAAGTTGGCGGAGCGGTCCAGCAGCGCCACGGGGTAGAAGGTGAACTTCGCGTCCCCGTTGCTGGCCATCTCCTTGATGGCCCCGGCGTACTGCTGCTCGAAGATGTTGCACCAGGAGCATGCGTAGTCGAGGTAGATGTCCACCTCCACATCGCCGGTGCCCTCCTGGCCGGCCACGAGCTGCTGGCTGACCGGGAAGCCGCCATCGGTGGAGCCCTGCGGTCCGGCCACGCCCTCATAGGGGGACCTGTTGGAGTTCATCACGATCGCCACCACCACGATGGCCACGAGCGCCACGAGCCCCACGATGCCGCCAATGAGCATCATGCGGTTCCGCTTGTCTCGCTTCTCCTGCTCCTCGCGCATGATGCGCGCCTTCTCGCGTGCGAGTTCGCGCCGCTCCTGCTTCGAAAGCCTCGAGTTGTCCTGCTTTGCCATGTACGTCCTCAGCATCCGGGGGATGGTTCGGCCCTAAGAGTAACCGTTCCACCTGTA
>CAZTOM010000088.1:0-3279 GCA_964615555.1 uncultured Actinomycetaceae bacterium | reverse complement strand
GAGCCGGGACGCACCCACTCAGCCCGCGGCGGCCTCGATCGCCTCGCGCAGCCCGCCGTCCAGCCAGTTGGCCACGTGCTCGCCGTCCACCAGCACGTGCGGGGTGCCGCCGGCGCCGCTCGCCCGGAAGGAGCGTGTGGTGGCGTCCGTCCAGTCCACGAACTCCGCGTCCGCGAACCGGGCCACCACGTCATCCGGAACACCCACGGCCGTGCCCGCGGCCTCGATCTCCGCCAGGCCCGGCTCGGCCACCTGCTGGCCGGACTGTGCGGCGGCGGCCGCCTCGGAGTAGGGACCGAACAGCGCCGTGTGGAACGCGTACCAGGACTCGGGCGCATGCTCCGCCACCGTGGCCGACGCATTCACCGCCAGGCCCGAGTACCCGGTGAACGTGCCGGTGCCGTCGCGGGTGGCCACGGGGTGGATCCAGAACTGTGCCTCACCGGTGGCGGACATCTCCTCCATGAGGCCCGCGGCCTCCTGCTCGAAGACCTCGCACCACGAGCACGTGTAGTCGGTGTAGACGTCCACCCGTACTCCCTGACCTGCCTCGCCGGCCACCAGGGCGGAGCTGAGGGGGATACCGCCCTGCGCGTCGGCCCCGGCGGGACCACCGGACGCGGTATCCGATCCCGACCTGTTCCCACCCAGCACGATCAGCACGATCACGATCGCCGCCACCACGAGCAGGCCGATCACACCTCCGACCAGCAGCATGCGGTTGCGCTTGTCCCGCCGCGCCTGCTCCTCACGGATCCGGCGCGCCTCCTCGCGCGCCCGCTCACGCCGCTCCTGCTTACTGAGTTGCGCCTTGCTCGCCACTGTCCCTCCTGCGTCCGGACTCCCCCCAGCGTAGGCACCGAATCGGCCCGGTTCCGGTCCCTAGGTCCCCCGCACCCTCACCCGGCGCACCGCTCACAGCACACCCGGACGCCGCCCTGCGCCCCACGCCCGCCCTCACCCTCACAGCCACACCGGCGCGGGCAGGGGACTCCAGTCCACCCCCGTCAGCCCGCCGGCCAGCACGGCGAACACCACGCCCACCGCGAGCCCGAGGCACAGCAGCACGAGCAGCACCCGCATCAGCGGGAACGGGAAGGAGGCCCCGAGCGCCACGCGCGCCCCCTCACGCGCCCGCTCCGACCCCGGCGCAAACCATGCCGCGAGCAGCATGAGTGCCACCCCGCCCGCCGACGCCACCTGGTGCACCATCGGCTCCCCGCCCGCGCGCAGCGCTGGCACCGCCAGGTAGGCGCCCTGCAGCACGAGCCACCCCACGCCCAAGCCCACCACCAGCAGGAACACGGTGAGCAGCAGCCCGCGCAACAGGTGCCACGGCGCCCCGAGCACCGCACGCACCACATCCCCGCTCCGCAGCCCGCGCCGCAGCCGCGCCCGCCGCAGCGACTCCACCCCGTACCCGATCGACGCCGCGCCCAGCAGCAGTCCCGCGAACACCACGATCACCGGCCCCGGCCACACCATCCCGGCCGCTGCCAGCAGCACGCCCACCGCCGCCACCATCCCGGTGCGCGGCTCCGGGGGCACCAGCCACGCCGGCGTGCTCTCCACCACCGCCCCCGACGGCGGTACCCCCGGCCCGTAGCCCACTCCCGCCGCGTAGGGGTCGCCATAGCCCGCCGACGGCGCCACGTCCCCTCCGTACACGTCCCCTCCGTAGGCGGGCGGGCCCACCGCCTGGGTGCGGGGCGCCACCACGCTTCCGCGGCCCGGCGGCCCCACCACCTGGGTGCTGCCGGACGGCTGCACACTCCTGCCGCGCCCTCGGGCACCCGCATCCCCACCGCGCCCTGGCACCACCTGGGTGCTGCCCTTCCCGGTCGGGGTGGGAGTGGTCCTCGGGCCTGCGGGCAGGATCCGGGTGCGCCCGGGCGCCGCGGGCGGCGCCGGAACGGGAGGTGGGCCCAGCGGGGGGAGGGTGATGGGCGGGGCGGAGGCGTCGTCGTCGGGGAAGCCGGACGGGGAGACGTGGGGGGAGGAGCCAGGGGTGGGGCCAAGTGTGGCGAGGAGGGAGGTGAGGTCCCGGCCGCCGAGGTCCCCCTCGAGCACGGCGAGCACGTGGGTGGGGGCGAGGCGGGCGGCCGGGTCCGGGTGGAGGGCGGCGCGCAGGGCGCGGGCGGTGTCCGGCTCGAGGCCCTCCACGTCCACGGACCCGGTGTGGAGGCGCTGGAAGATGGCTACGTTCGGGCCGGTGCCGAAGGGTTGGCGGCCGGTGGCGGCGAAGACGAGGACGGCGGCCCAGGCCCACCAGTCGCCCCTCGCACTGGGCGGTGCGCCGTCAGCCACCTGGGGGTCGAGGTAGCCGGGGGTGCCGGTGACCATGCCGGTCTGGGTGAGGCGGACGTCGTCGGCCACCTGGGCGATCCCGAAGTCGATGATGACGGGGCCGGTGGCGGAGATCATCACGTTGGAGGGCTTGAGGTCGCGGTGGACCACGCCCACCGAGTGGATGGAATCGAGGGCCTCGGCGAGGCCGCGGGCGAGGGCGGAGAGCTCGTGGGGGGCGAAGGGGCCGCGGGTGCGGACGTCGTCATCGAGGGTGAGGCCGTCGATGAGTTCGGTGACCACGAAGGCCTCCGCCGCCTCCACCTCCGCGTCCAGGACCCGGGAGATGCGGGGGCCGCGGACCCGGTGGAGCAGGGCGACCTCGCGCTCGAGGCGGGCGCGGGCGCCGGGGTCGTTCGAGATGTGGGGGTGGAGGAGCTTGAGTGCGACCGGGCGATCCTCCGCATCTAGCGCCTCCCACACGGTACCCATCCCGCCGGCTCCGAGGCGGCGGACCAACCGGTATCCGCCGATCTCATCCATGGATTCATGGTGTCACAGCCCCGAATCTGTGAGGTGGGCCACGCCCCGGACCGGCGGCTTTGTGAGAGAATCCAAGTGACCAAGATGACTTGGTCGTGTCAATGCCGACACATTGACACCCTCTCACTACGGATCGTCCGGCACGTACCTGCCGGTGAAGGGATTTGGTTTCGCATGGGTTCCGTCACGTTTGACAAAGCCACCCGCATCTACCCGGGCGCAGAGCGCCCCGCCGTTGACTCCCTGGACCTCGAGATCGAGGACGGCGAGTTCCTTGTGCTCGTGGGCCCCTCGGGCTGCGGTAAGTCCACCTCGCTGCGCATGCTGGCCGGCCTCGAAGAGGTCAACTCCGGCCGCATCCTGATCGGCGACCGCGACGTCACCGACGTCCAGCCGAAGGACCGCGACATCGCGATGGTGTTCCAGAACTACGCGCTCTACCCGCACATG